>JANLQO010000296.1:0-12525 GCA_031367855.1 Planctomycetia bacterium
GCCGAGCCCTTTCAAGCCAGCATTATGACACGTTTTTGCCGCTTTTGTCATCATTGGATACGATTGCATCGGGATCTTTTGTTCGCAATCGTAATGGAGTGAATTTGATGGCATTCGAAGAAGTACTTGATCGGTTTGCTAAGGAAGCGCCGGCAGCTGTGATGGCAAGGGCGACGTTATCGCATGTCTTAAATGCTGAGCGAATGGATAGTCTATTTAAACGCAACTGCGTTAAACAGAAGTGCGGCGAACTTTTGTTTTCAACGGTCATCGATTTGATGTCTTTGGTAGCATTGAAGATCAAACCAAGTGTCAACGCAGCATACAAACATCGACTAAAGACTATCAATGTTTCAGTGGCAGCTATCTACGACAAGCTTCAAGGCATTGAGATTTCAGTCAGCCGGGCGTTAGTTCGCGATACCGCTCATGAATTCACTTCCGCCGTCAACTGTATGACTGATGGTCTGGCCGAACCTCTTTTGAAAGGTTTTGAGACGCGAATTGTGGACGGTAGTCTGTTAGCAGGTACCGAACACCGGATAAAAGAGCTTCGACGACTTGGTGCAGCTACTCTACCAGGCAGGTCGCTGGTTGTCTTAGATCCTGATCGTCGGATGGTTCTAGATTACATTCCATGCACAGACGGACATGCTAGCGAATGTACTTTGTATCCAGAGCTGCTCGAGACGATCGAACCCAACCAACTGTGGATTGGTGACCGCAACTTTGGCACCAAGACCATGTTGATCTCCATCGCTTTGGATAAGCATGCCTTCTTCATCTTTAGGCACTCATTGGGATTCGTCCCCAAATGGGATGAGGTCGGCAAGCAGCAAAAGATTGGACCGGGTGTCGGTGGAACCATCTACGAGCAAGCAATCTCAATTAGTCATCAAGGTCGAGAAGTTCGGCTGCGTCGCATTACGATCAAATTATCCGAACCAACACGAAACGGGGAAACCGAGATTCATGTGCTGACAAATCTGCCCAAGCGAATCAGGGCAGCGCAGGTACTCAATGCATACCGTAAGCGGTGGAAGATAGAGAACGTGTTTCAGCATGTGGAAAATGTCCTCAACAGTGAGATCGAAACTCTTGGCTATCCGAACGCTGCACTATTTAGCTTTGGAGTCGCTCTGTTGATGTACAACATCCTGAACTTGACCAAGTTGGCGATAGCAGCTGCAAATAAAAAGCCCGAGCTAGCCGACGAGATCTCGACGTACTATCTCGCACTGGATGTCCATGGAGCTTGGCAGGGATTTGCCATTGCTGTTACCGATAAAGAGTTTGAATCAGTGTACGGCAATTTGAGAACCAAACAATTTGCTCAGCACCTGATAAGGTTAGCCAAAATGGTCAGTCTCAAGACCTACCGCAAGAACATCCGTGGCCCTAAGAAACCGCAACCACCAAAAATAAGCGGCAACCGCGGAAACCATGTTGCTACGCAACGAATTCTCGACGAAAGTAGGACGTAATGCTGGCTTGAAAGGGCTCGGCGTTAGCCTCCGGTTCTATCCCCAACCGGAGGCTAACGCCTTCCGGCTGATTCAACCAAACCATTGTAACAACTACTACCTGTTCGATCTCCTAAGCGGGACGCTCTCGTTAGCGTCCGGTTAGTATCCATTAACCGGACGCTAACGCGTTCCGGCTGATATGAGTACACCGACTTCAGCAATAGATTAGTACGCCAACACCAAACCATGCACTACCAAGGACCATACCATGTACACCTCCATCCGTCACCTACTTCATACACTTGCATGCCTAATCCTCGTCGCCACATCACAGGCTCAAGCCGACGACATATCCGAGGCTACCAAACAAGACGCTAAACTCATCCAAACATTCATCAATCCAACCACCATCGCCATCGCCAAACTCGATGTGAAACGCCTATTGCTCCCCACCGCAGTCCAACAATCCCTTACCGCCGACACCAAGGGCCAATCGCTGCTGGCTTGGCTGGTTGCGATGCAGCAGAATCTACAACCGCTATCGACGGCCATGGCAGACGATCACATTTACATTGTTATCGACATGCCATTCTCCAGCGGCCAAACACCGGTGCGATTCATGGCAAAGCGAGCCCCGCAACTTGACCTCAAAAATCTCAACGAATTTTTAGCGCGACTTAAATTCAGCCCCGCTGAAATCCAGGGCGATTTCATCTGGACTTCACCCTTTCAATCGATCGCCAACTCCAACAAGATCGCTATCAATGACAGTACACTTCCTGCCATTCGCCCAGACCTAGCCAACGCAATCCACACGGTTGCCGATTTTCCCGTACAACTCCTGTTTCTGCCGCCCGACTACCTACGCACTACCTTCCGCGAATTGCTGCCACAACTCCCCACCAAATTCGGTGGGAGTCCAACTGCCACCGTGCTTGACGGAATTCGCTGGGCCGCGATTGGAGTCGATCCGGCTACCCTCAAATCTACAGCGACTATTCAATCGAACTCGCCAGTCGCCGCGCAGGCCTTTGCGACTGAGATTCCGAAAATGCTCTCGCTGGCAATCGCCCAAATTCCTGAGAACGGTCAGTCGCAAGCCCTCAAGTCACTCGTCAGCCAGATTAAACCGACGGTAACCGGCGACCGTATTTCCGTGTTATTCAGCGCTGATAAGTTGAGCGTAGTCGCTGCCGCACTTCTCAAACAAATCATCGCTCCTCTAAGCACTCGCGAAAAAATGGACAACTTCAAACAGCTCCTACTGGCTGTGCATAACTATGCCAGCGCCTATGAAGTACTTCCTCCAAACAAGGACGCGAGAAAGGAAGACGGCAGCAGCCTCCTCAGTTGGCGCGTCTACATTCTGCCGTTCATCGGCGAAGCCGAACTATACTCGCAATTCAACTTGAAAGAACCCTGGGATAGCGAACACAACTTGAAACTACTGGAAAAGATGCCGAGCATTTTCTCTGGCCACGCGTCGCTGCAGGCGCCTCCCGGCAGCGTCAAACCGGGCTACACGACCTACGTCGCTCCAGTCGGCACAGGCACTGTCTTCGGCGGCACCAAACCCACCAAGTTCGCGGACGTAACGGACGGCACAAGCAACACCGTCGTGCTCGTCGAAGTCAAACCTGAGTTCGCTGTACCTTGGACGGCTCCCAAGGACTACAACTTCAAAGTCGACCAAGCCGCCGCTGGCCTAGCAACGTCCGATGGTCAGTTCATAGCAGCGCTTGGTGATGGTTCAGTCCAAACTTTTTCAGCCACTCTACCCAACCAAACCATCATCAACCTTTTCCAGATGAACGACGGCAACGTGATTCAGTTTTAAAGACGCTTGCAAGCGGGACGCATTGAATTCGACGTTTCGAAGCGTTGGTAATTTGCAAACGGGAGGGCGAGGCTCCCGCCGAGCTTTGTTCGGCAGCGAGGTCGCTCCCATGGCTTGTGGACGTTCAGCGGCAGCCCAATAAAGCTCCGCAGTAGCGTCGCCCTCCCGGCAGCGATCCTTCAAATTAAGCCAACAACTCCTTCACAACATTCCCATGGACATCGGTCAGTCGATAGTCGCGTCCCTGGAAACGATAGGTCAAACGCGTGTGATCCATACCAAGCAAATGCAGGATAGTAGCTTGCAAGTCATGCACATGCACCGCCTGCTCCGTGACGCCAAATCCAAGTTCATCCGTCACGCCGTAATCAAAGCCACCTTTTACGCCGCCACCCGCCATCCACATCGAAAAACAATCGGGAAAGTGATCGCGTCCGAGGATGTCACCCTTCGCGGTTCGGCCTTCGCGGAATGGAGTACGACCGAACTCGCCGCCCCACACGATCAGCGTATCGTCGAGCATTCCGCGCTGCCGCAGATCCTCAATCAATGCTGCGACTGGTTTGTCCATCGTCGCGCATTTGTTCGTCAGTCCTTCGCCGATACCTTCGCCCGCACCCGTGCCGTGGAAATCCCATCCCCAGTCGAACAACTGCACAAAGCGTACTCCGGACTCTACCAAACGACGCGCCAGCAAACAGTTATTCGCCAAACTGCTCTCACCCGGCTTGGCACCATAGGCCTCAAGCGTCTGTTGCGACTCTCGCGAAATGTCCATTACCTCGGGCACGCTCGTCTGCATGCGAAACGCCAGTTCATATTGCGATATGCGAGTCTGCGTTTCCGGATGTCCCATCGACTGAGCCTGCAATGAATTTAGTTCACCGAGCGCATCCAGCGTCAGACGCCGCAGCTTGTTATCCATCCCAGGAGGATTGGAAGCAAACAACACCGGTTCCCCTTTCGAACGGCATTGCACACCTTGATAAATGCTCGGCAAGAACCCGCTGCCAAATGAACTGCGGCCACCATTCGGTTGCACACCACTGGAGATCAACACAACAAACGACGGCAAGTCTTCGTTCTCCGAGCCCAAGCCATAGGTGACCCATGAACCCATCGAAGGTCGCCCGGCCCTGGGCGATCCGGTGTAGATTAACAACTCGGCCGGCGCGTGATTGAATTGCTCGGTGTACATCGAATGCACTACGCACATCTCATCTGCCACGCGCTGCAGATTTGGAATCGCCGCCGACATCCACATACCATTCTTGCCAACTTGCTTGAAAGGCTGCGGCGTACCTAGCAACGTCGGCACACCCGTAGTGAACGCAAACTCGCGTCCTTTCAGAAACGAATCGGGGCAATTCTCACCGTTCCGCTTAATCAACTCCGGCTTGTAATCGAACAGATCCAAATTCGGTGGCGATCCGGTCATATGCAAATAGATCACGCGTTTCGCTTTCGGCGCGAAATGCGTCTTCCCATGCAACTTTTCACTCGCGTTCGATCTCGAATCCGACAGCAAACTGCTCGCTGCAATCGCACCTAAGCCTAACGAGCCTTTCTGCAGAAAGTAACGTCGAGTGCGGTGTTGCAATTGTTCTAGAACTGGGTCCATCGCTGACCTACCTCTTCATCAAGACTTCGTCTAAGTTTAATAAAACATTGCACACGGCTGTCCAAGCAGCCAATTCAACCGTATCGGCCGACTCAGGCAATTTCCCAAGAGGCTCGGTCGCCAGTTGCTTGGCGGCCTCTGGATTCGCCTTCAACTCGTGGCGAGCACGATCCAGCAATTTCCCCAACGGCCGCAGTTCATCCAAAGTCGCATCGCGCGACGTACACCATTCAAACGCAGTTTGCAATCGCTCCGCATCCGAATGCACGTTCGGCAACTGCATGACAACTCGCCGCGCCAGCGACTGTGCTGCTTCGACGAATCCAGGGTCGTTCAATGTAACCAGTGCTTGCAAGGGCGTGTTCGTACTATCGCGGCGCAGCGTACACACCTCGCGGCTGGGAGCATCAAAAGTCGCCATCGAGGGATAGGGATTCGAACGCCGCCAAGTCGTATACACGCCGCGACGATAGCGATCTTCACCTTCGCTGGTCATCCAGTCGGTGTTGCCACCAAACGCGGCCGTCAAACCCATGTTCGGCTGCGGCGGTCTTACCGGCGCTCCATACATCTTGCTCGCCAACAGACCGCTAATCGCTAGCGCCTGGTCGCGAACCATCTCCGCGCTCAAACGCACTCGTGGCCCGCGGCTCAGCCAAATATTCTCCCTATCGGCAATTAACCCATCCTCGGTAACTTGCGATGTCTGCCGATACGCCTGACTGGTCACCAGCATCCGCAACATCAACTTGCTATCCCAGCCAGAATCCATAAATTCGCTCGCTAACCAATCAAGCAATTCCGGATGTGTCGGTGCATCTCCCTGCGAGCCAAACTCTTCGCTGGTCCTCACAATCCCCAATCCAAACAATGACTCCCACAGTCGATTGACCCACACCCGCGCCGTCAGCGGATTGCGGCGATCGACGAGCCACTTAGCCAACTGCAAGCGATTCTGTGGTTCGCCCGTCGCGGCGTCTTTCGACTCGGGCTCGAAAGAGTAAAAGACCTTGGGTACACCCGACGTTACTTTGTTACCAAGCGATTTGTAGTTGCCGCGAAGCTGCACGTACGTTTCGCGATGCGCTTTGGCTTCAACGTCGCGCAAAATGGGAACGCTAGTTTCCGGTTTTAACTCAGCGATTCGCTTCTGCAAGTCAGCGAGCTCAGCACGTTGACCTTCCTTTGATTTGGCAAGATTCTTTACAAAGAAGTTGGTTAACTTTGCTTGTTCTACCTCGGAACGTTTGGCGCTCACGATTGCCTGAATCTGCTGCAACTCAGGTGTCAACATCGACCAATCACGAGCCGTACTGTCGGTGCTGATCAACACTTCGAAACTGCCTAGCAAGTGATGCCGATGCGATGAACCATGAGCGATCTCCAGCCGCAACTTACCCGACCGCTCGATGGCTACAGGCTGCTTAGGCAGCGCTGCCACCAAATGCTGTGCCGCGATCTGTCCACCCACTGCCCAGCCAGACGCTTTATTTCCATCCACGATCGCCGACGCATCGAATTCCGCCTGCGAGTAATCCGCGAATGCGTCACTCAATGGAATCGATTGGCTTTCCTGAAACTGCAACTGTTTGCTCGTTTTCGGCCCTTCCGCAATGGTTTCACGCGATACTTCATTGCGTGTCGCGTCCAGCAATTTGACCTCAGCCCCATCCATTCGATTCTGGATGCCACCATCGGTACGATTCCACAGAACAACCTGCTCCACAGCATACTCACTCCCCAAATCCACTTCCCACCACGGGTTCGCGCTAATCGCTGTATGGGTCGTCGAGTTCTTGGCATATTCACCGGTCGTATTGTCGTCGATCGCGCGTTTAGCTTCGCCTCCGAAATCCGTGGAGCTTTGCGAAGCTGTCCCAGCCAGTGCTACATTCTTGCCAGCAGCAATCACTTGCACTTCAGCCAGCGACAAGATGCGCTCGTTTCCTGACAATTCAATCCTCACAAATCTCGTCTTGGGCAACGGCTGTGCATCGCTGCTTTCGGGCAATAAAGTCGCGGACAAATTCGTAACTACAAAATTGCCTCCTTCGCTCAACCCCGCCCCGCCACTAGGCAACTCAGCCCGTGGCAACGTTCGAATCGCAATCGCTTCAAGATGTTTGCCGACCGCCTGCGTGGGCAACGAGAATTGCAGCGTATAGTTGTCGTTAGCGACGTCGTTTCCAATCGGTTTGACCAAGACTCTCCCGCTTGGCTCGAGCACAAACTCGGCCTTGCCAGTCGACTCGCCCGTCACTGGAGCAAGCGTTTGCCAATTCGGTGCTCGCAACTGCGCATCCCAAGCCGCGAACTCAGCCGCTGACTCAGCCGTCGGCTGTTCGACTTGCGATTGCAATTCACTGATCCGCTGCTGCCACTGTTGACGATTTCGCTTTTGCTCTGCGGTGTAAAGTTCGATCGTGGGAGTCTCATCCTTGCGATCCGCATCTTGCGACTGATTAAAGATCGCAAACAGCTTAAAATATTCTTCTTGTGTGAACGGATCGAATTTGTGCGTGTGGCACTGCGCACAATTCATCGTAATTCCCATCCACACGGCCATCGTTGTATTTACTCGGTCGACGATGGCCACGTTGCGAAACTCTTCGTCGTTCGTACCCCCTTCGTTGTTCGTCAACGTGTTGCGATGAAAGGCGGTCGCTACCAATTGCGATTCTGTGGCATTGGGCAACAAGTCACCAGCCAGTTGCTCGACTGTGAACTGATCGAGTGGTTGGTTATCGTTGAGCGCATTGATCACCCAATCGCGATAAGCCCAAATGGTTCGCGGCGGATCATCCGCGTAGCCCGCCGAATCTGCGTAACGCGCCAAGTCCAACCACTTTCGAGCCCAATGTTCACCGTAAGTCGGCGATGCCAACACGCGATCCACTTGTCGTTCAAAAGCATCGATGGCATTATCCTGTTCAAATAGGCGAACTTCATCGACCGTTGGCGGTAACCCAGTCAAATCTAAACTTAATCGCCGCAACAACTCGGCTTTGGTCGCAGGTGGTGAAGGCGTCATGCCAAGTGCAAGCTGTTTCGCCAGAACAAATCGGTCCACAGGATGAAAACCCCAAGCAATATCGAGTCCCGGGTTGGTGTTCGGAATTTTCACATCCGGCAATTGGGGACGAGCGGGTGGGACGAATGACCAATGCTGTTCCCACTTGGCACCATCCCGAATCCACTGTTCGATCAGCTGAACTTCTTCCTTACTAAATTTGGCACCGAATTCCGGTGGCGGCATACGTTCACTTTCGTCTTCAGCAGTCAAACGACGCAACAGCTCACTTTTGGCTGGGTCACCCGCAACGATTGGCCGTTCACCAGAATCCGCCGGTTCAAATGCCGACTTCAGGTCATCCAGCCGATAACCACCCTGGCGTTTGTCCTGGTCTGGCCCATGGCATGCAAAACAACGGTTCGAAAATAGTGAGCGAACTTGCTTGGCGGTATTTTTATCTGCGCGCGATTCGGCTGCGAACAAGACCACAACTAAAAGCGTCGCGAGTATCCATGGCAATTTGAACATAGCAGTGTTCATCATTCGTCTGGCGGGAATAGGGAGAGGCACCAACCGGTGAAACGGGATTGCGTTCACCTACTATTCTACTCCATTCACCACCCGCCGCGAATCGCGCCCGCCGGCTGCTGAAAAAGTAACCCTAAAGCGTGGGTTTCGAGAATGCCCAGTTGGATTTTCGTAACCCGAAGCGTCAGCCAGGACGATTGAGCCGCTAGAAAATACAAGAACCTGAAGTTGCGCCTTTTTTAAATTCCCGGATGTCAGTCGGCCCGAGACAAATTGATCCCGGAGGGATCACAGAAGCGACTCGCTGGCTCCTGCTGAAATAGCGCGCAGAAAAAGCCAGCATAAGAACGCTGGCTTAAGTGTTTTTTTGCGCGTGAATTACCGCACAACTATTTAATTTCGGCCAAGTCCGAGTCGCTTGTTTCGCCGGACGCTGCGACACTCATAGCGTGAACATCCAACAGTGCCTGCTCTTCCGGAGTCAGCTTGACGTAACCCAAGCTGCGGACGACTTCGAGGATTTCGCTGCAGGTTGGGAACATGCGACCACTCGACCGCTTGTAGGCATCCATAGCGTGCATGAACAGCACCTCATCATCGCTATACTCGCGTTCGCATGTCGTGGGGTCAATTTGACGACGGCGATGTTTCTTGCGACGAGGAGCCGCTTCTTCGGCAACAGCAACAGCAGCTATTTCAGTGACAGGTTTCTCATTGCGACGAGCCTTGAAGCGACGATCCATTTGAACTTCGCTGTCACCGATTTTGCTGGACTTTGGCATAACTTATTCCTCAAGGCAACTGGGTTGAAGAGTCACTGAATCGAGCGTTTGGCGAGCCTTCTCCGCGTTCGTTGCAGACTTAGCCAAACTTCCGATTTCGATGAGGAAACGTACACCGCCCTTCCGACCTTGCTGGCCAGCGGTCAGTTTTCCGGCTAGAGAAAGTTGCACTAGCAGCAAAGGAATGACGCGCAATCTATTGGTAGCGATTATGCAGGCGCAAATCCAACGTCAGATCACAAAATCCTCGCGTAGCGGCGTCTCTCCGAGACGCAGGCGCGTCTCGGAGAAACGCGCCTACGTGATTACCCTTTGCGCGGCTTACGGCGGATCAAAACCGCCGCGTGAAAACGGATGGCAGCGAAGAATCCGAAGCGAACCGCGAACGATGCCGCAGACTACACCATATTTGTGAATCGCTTGGATCGTATACTCACTGCACGTGGGTTGATAACGACAATTGGAGCCAAGCAATGGTGAGATGCCGCGCTGGTAAAATCGCACGCAAACGATTGCTGCCCTGGCCGGCAAACTCCACAACCGCTGCATCGCAATCGCTCCTTTCTAAGCCATATGACCTTCAGCTTTGTAGTTGACGATCGATTTTTTTCAACAATCGATACAACGAATCTGCAATCGCCCGCGAGTCAGGACGCGCATCCCGACGAGGGCGGACGATGATATCGAGCCCAGTTGGCAAAACAGATCGCTGCCGTCGAAATGCTTCGCGAATACAGCGTTTCCAGTAATTTCGAGTCGGCGAAGAGCCAACTTTTTTCGAAATACTCAAGCCGATTCGACTAAACTGGCGATCGGTGCGAACGGCATGAACTACCAATGTACGATCGGCTTCTACACGACCATGATCAAACACTGCCGCGAATTCAACACGCCCATTTAAGCGCAACAACTTAGGAAACTGCTCATCCTGAAAACTCGAAGAACAATCACCTGCACCGAGTTTTTCGCAGCGCCCTGTGTTAGCTGGTACCGTGTTCGCAGATAAATCCAGGTTACCAGATAAGTCCGGTCCGCGGCTGCTCGGTGTAGAGCTGCTCGATGCGCTCGATCGCTTTTCGGGATTCATCATCGAGTTGCTCTGGAAGTTTAATTTGCAGTTCTACAAATAAGTCGCCTGCGGCACCGCTTGCGTCGCGCACTCCTTGGCCTTTCACGCGCAGCCGCTTTCCACTGCTGCTGCCTGGTGGGATCTTGAGTGACATTGTTCCGCCTGGAGTCGGCAAGTCTACTTTCGCGCCGAGCGCGGCTTCGCCAAGCGTGACAGGCAAACGCACTTCAAGGTTCTGACCACTGCGTTTGAAATACGGATGATTGGCAACTGTGATAGTAATCATTAAATCGCCGCTCGCCCCACCGTTGGGCGACGGTTCTCCCTGACCGCGCAACCGAATTTTTTTTCCCGACTCGACGCCTGCGGGAATCTTTACTTGTATGTTCTCGGGTTTGCCCCCGCGACGCACATGGATCGTAGTTTGTCCGCCTAGTACAGCCGTATTGAACGGTACTGTTATTTCGGCACTCAGGTCGGCACCGTTGGCTGGGCCACGACTCCGGCCGCGGCCCGCTCTACCCTGCCCTGCTCCACCGGTAAATTGCTTGAACAAATCACCGAGATCGCCTCCAAATTGAAAGCCCTCCGGCCCACCACCCTGAAAAATATCTTCAAAAGAAGCCCCGCCCGGGCCAGCTCCACGCGGGCCTGCGCCACCCCGTCCCGCCGCCACGTTCTCATATTGGTCACCGAACTGATCGTACAGCTTTCTTTTCTCCGGGTCGTTCAAACAGTCGTAGGCTTGCTGAATTTCTTTGAACTTTTTTTGCGCCACTTTATCATCGGGATTCAGGTCCGGATGGTACTTGCGAGCCAACTTGCGATGTGCTTTCTGAATCTCGTCAGCCGTAGCCGTCCTGCTGACTTCGAGCGTTTTATAGTAATCCTGAGCCATTGTTTGCATTTTTACTCGGTTCGGGTCTTCTATCCTGACCCCAGAAGTATATCCCAATTCGCCAAATTTACAGTGCGTGTCAAGTTGGCCGACTGATGCCAAAATCGCCCAAAACAGCAAAATGCAGACCAAGCTTGCTCATTTTGCATATTCCGCCCCCATTGCGGCCGCCGATCTCGTTGCTGATCGCCGCAAAATCCACATCGCCGCCACGCACGCTCCAAACAAATTGGCGATCAAATCCCCGCCCGTGTTGATGTAGCCTCCCACATTGGTATCCATCGTCTGACTGGCAATAAACTCAACAATCTCGTTCGCCGCGCCCAATCCCATACCCGCTAGCGCCGCGATCGTGACCAATCCCAAAGTCGCTTTCCGCACACCGGTCGCCGCAACCAGCCCCTGCCAGCACGCCCACGTCGCCACCCCAAAGCCGAACGCATGTACCGGTTTGTCGTAGCCCAAATAGCCTGGAATAATCTCCCAACTATAGAACGAGGGAATATCACCATCGATCGGCCAACCCTCAGGCACCTGTGCCACACCGCCAAAGACATGCAGCAAGCCCCAAACGCTCAACGCCATCAGCAAGCCGTTCGATAATCCAGCTCGACGACGAATGCTCAGCACCAACAAGCCCAATCCCAATACAATCGGAATGTAAAATGCAAACTCCCAGTTGGCTCGACCAAGCGCTGCCACCAATCCGATCACGAGGTAGATGGCCGTGAAGACGATGGCCGCCCAAGGCACCGAATCTCGCTGTTCGTTTGTCGCGTCGCTCATTCTTTCCCTTGCCGCGATCCAATCGCAATTGCGTTCGCAACCCGCCATCCTGCAACGATCGCCAAGTCGGCACTAAATCGCGCGCTAGGCTACGCAACATTCCTTATTGCAGTCGGTCCAGTGTAAATTCTCTTGACCCTCGGATTTCAAGGTTCCAACCGCTCGGCAAATCAGACACACAACCGCTGAGGCACGACGAACATTCTACACCAGCGATCCGTGAAACACCGAACAATGTGCATTGGGCGGTAGCCAAATGGCACTCACTTTAACATTCTTGGTTTTTTAATTCGATTTAGAAGGCAGGTGGCACAGCATTTGCGCCAGTGAAGTGGTTTTCTTTACACTGACAAAGAGAACCGGTTATGGCTAGCGACTCAACCACCCAGAACCTTAGTGCCGCTTACGAATTACTTAAGCAATGGACCGACATCGGCGACGCAGACTCTTTCGAAGAATTGGGGCCAGCCACCGTTTATAAGACGAGTGTGGTTCTATGGTTGATGCTTTTTCAGCGGCTTAACC
>JANLQO010000330.1:0-12306 GCA_031367855.1 Planctomycetia bacterium
GACTGGCCTTGAATTGACCGCTGCTTTCACATTCGATTTGCAGATCGAATCCGGCGTGCAGCAACGTTAACTGGGTCGCGAGCGTGGATGAAGGCAGCTCTCCCGCATGCATCAAATCGTGAGGTAGTTCGGAGGTAACAATTACTGACCAGCGCTTTTGCATGCTATCTAAGAGCTCCGCTGGGGTTGTAAGTTCTTCCCAGCTTAAGGTGCGCAACTCGACGCGCTCGCCGTTGGGAATCGCTTTGCGTTGGGTCATAATCTCATTGTGCAGGCGAATTGCGGCTCGCTGTACATTATCGACTCGTTCAGTGGGGCCGATATAGACAACGTTTTCGATCAGACGTGCATCGGCGCCGCCAGCTTTGGCAATCGCAACCAAGCGGCCGAGGGTTGTTTTAGATTCAGTAGGTTCATTTGTCCCGACGCCAACGATCGATACGAGTCGACTGATGTCTACGCGGCGATCGATCCAAATTGCAACGTGACACAGTTCTGCGAATTTTCTAAGGCACTCGCCAAGTGGTCGATTCTCAAATGTAGCCAGTCCGGGCGAATTGAGGACCGCGAGCGATTGGCGACAGCTTGGAAGATTAATGAGATTAAACTCGACTTCGAGTGGCTGCTGGGACAACAGGGGTGGTGTTTGCACCAGGGCGAAGTAGCACAGCAGCTCAACCGAAAGTGTCCAAGCCATGGCCCAGCGATTTTTAAGGTAAAAAAGTCGCAGCATGGGCCTACCTTTAGATAAACGAGGCTGATTAGGAGTTTAAGTTTGGGCTGATTGCGAAGGTTTTAACGAATCGCAGCTGCCTGTCGGCCAAAGTGCACGCAATCGCAACAGAACCTTAAGAATCAAAGTAATTGCCGCGAGCCATTGTGTGATTATACTGGACCCGTGCGATTCACTCGCAATTCAGCAAGATTATACCACGAGAAAAACTAGCCAAGGGTCCTACGGTGGAAGAGCGAGCGACTCGCCATTCATTACTCCTCCGATTTTATCATCGCTACTTGAGTGATTCCGATACGGCACGCTTCATTGCGTCAGTGTCCGGTCGTTACTCTCAAGCTACCTTAGAGCGATTGGCGCAATCGGGCGAAATTTATGCGCGACGTGCTTCAGCGCTAGCATTGGGTTTAGTCGGGGATGGACGCAGCAATGTAGTACTGGGACCATTGCTGCGTAGTGCGGATCGTAAATTGCGTTTAGTTGTTGACGATGCGCTAAGATCGATTTGGTTGCGTGAAGGCTCGATACAAGATCGTCAATTGCTCGAACGTATTGTGCGTTTGAATGAATGCGGGGAATTTGAAAGCGTCGTCGATTTGGCAACCGAGAAGATCGCGACTTCGGGTGGTTCGCCGGAACTCTATCACCAGCGCTCCTTGGCTTTGTTTCAACTCGATCTGATCGAGCAGGCGATTGACGATTGCCGCAAGGTGCTGAAACTGAACTCGTATCACTACGCGGCTATGATCGGCTTGGGGCATTGCCACACCGAGCGAGGCGATTTGCTCGAAGCGCTCTTTTGGTTTCGTCAAGCAATCGACGTTTATCCGGACCTTGACCCGGTTCGCGTGCAGATTCGTCGGCTGGAAAAGGCGATTCAAGGTCTTTGAAGTGAGGCAGCATTGTGTCACGTCCGGCAAGAATTCTGTTTGTCACAGAAATCAACGCCAAGCATGGTGAAGAACGCAAGCTGAAAGCTTACTCGCTAGTTCTGATCGTCATAAACCAGCGTACCTTCTTCTTTAACTACTGCGACCGGCCAGTTGGAGCTTGTCAATTGCGTGCGCACGATTAACGAACCGGCTTGGGTGTGTTTGACTTGGAAGCGGAATGTGTGTTGATCTTTGTGACGCATTTCCGGAATGGGCTCGAAGAGAATCTGACTTCCTTCGGCGCGGTAGCTCACGGGCGCGTCCACTTTCAGAACTTGAGCTCCTGCGGGCAACTGCACCGCGAGACGGACATCTTTGTCTGGGTTGTTACCGATGTTGGTCACTTGCACGGTGTAAGTTGATGACGATCCGACTTCGATGGTGCCATTATCTTGACCGATCGTGAACGCAAGTTCAGCGAGGCCCTCCACGACAACTTGGGTTTTGGCTTCCGTGCTGAGTCCCAAGTCGGCGGTTGCGTTAAGTGTCAGTACTTGCGTGCCGCGTTCAACTGGGAGAACCGTCAATTCGAACACCGCAGGTTGACCCACTGGCAGTTCTTGCAGGCCGAGTGACACTGTGTGATCGGCTGGACTGTAGTCGGCGAGATTGTTATCCGATGCGTTGAAGCGCAGGCCGCTAGGCAGCCTGACAACGAATTTCAAATTGGTCGCAGGCGCGGTTCCATGATTCTGAACTTTGAATTTGTAGGTTGCTTGGCGGTCCAGGTATCGCAAGCGCGGTCCTTCGATGCTGGCGGCGAGGGCCGGTGCAAGTACTGTGATGGGAACTTGCTGCTGCGTCTCCGCGCCATCTTCTGTAAGCGCGCGAATTGTGCAAGTCGCGTCGCCGGGTTGTGCTGCAGTGGAGCGCAGTTCGATGCGTTGGCTTTGACTGGGCGCAAGTTCGTTGGGGAAGATCGCTTCTAGGTGTTGGTCGCCGCTTTCATGACGCAATTGAGCGGGCAAATCGGCTTCTAAACGCACGCCTCGGGCCACACCGGTGCCGACATTTTTGACGGTGACAGCGATCAACTGGGAATCACCGATGAGCGATTCCGGTTGGGCTTCGATTTGAATTTCCAATTTTGGCTGCGTCGCAACGGTACGCAGCGATGCTTGCGCGGTGAAGTGAACGGTGGCCACACTGCCCAGCTCGCCTTGTCGTTCAGGGACCATTTGCAAGTTAAGTGTGCGTTCGTCTCCAGCAGGCATCTCGCCAAGTTTCCAAGTCAAGATACCTTCAGCGTTTGGATTGGCCGGTGGATTGGCTTCACTGAATCGCATACCCAGCGGAACACTATCGACAACCGTTACATCGTGCGCAGTTGAGTTACCAGCGTTGCGGACGGTGATCACAAACGTGGCCTTCTTGCCTACACGAACTTCTTCTGGCCCGCGTTTCTGAATCAACATGATCGGATTTTGAGATCCGTCAAGGTAGCGGCTACCTGGTTCGTTGCTAACCAGCGAGGTAAGCGCGGCTGGAGTCCGCCCGCTGGAGTTAGGAAGTTGGGAGTTATTGAAGTTGGATTGGCTGGCGTATACCGAACTTGGCGGCTCATTTGAGCGCGATGGATTGTTAGGTGGCACGACAGGTTGTTGTGGGAAACTTGTCGCGGACATTACACCACGCTGCGTATCCGACATCGAAGCAGCCGGGTTCGAAGCAGCCGGGTTCGAAGTGGGTAAAGTGGAAGAGTTGGCAGGATTGGTTGAAAATGGGGATGGATTGCCAGTGGCAGGAATTTGCGGAGGCAAATTCTGCGATGATGCCGGGAGGGGTGCTGGCAGAATTGGCAGTGAATTGTTGGCGGGCAGCAACCCAGGAGTTGAGGCCGGTGACTGCAGCGTTGATGGATTTGCTGGTGGTTCTCGCGTGGCATTGGCTGCAGCTGCTCCAGCAACCATTGGGAACACAGGCAATTGGCTTGCATTGGAATTGGGCGTTGTCTTGGTGCCGTTAGTGCTAGGTAGTTGTGCCGCAGATGGGAGTGGCGGAATAGTGGCAGCCTGCAAGCCGGATGGAGTCTTCAAGCCGGATGGAGTCTTATAGGGTGGCGGTGTTTGAGAAGTAACGGTTGGCAGAGTTTCAGTCAACCACGATGGTGGGCTTGTTGGCAGAGCAGGCGGCATGCTTGGGTTCGCTGGCTCTTCGCCCGACGCTGTGATAACCGCATAAGCCTGCGCACTTTCCCGTAACGGGTTGTCATACGAGTCTGCAGCCGTTGGAAGCGGAGCGGGGTCGTCGCTGTACAATTGATTGTCATTGCCACGTACTACCGCAAGCAAACTTTCATCCGGTCCCTGATGCCAATCGACTTTGCCCAGATCCATCGCGATCGGTACCGCTGGCTGCGAAGGAGATGGCTTGACGTCCTCGGTATTTCGGCCATGTCGACGCGAGTCGTGCTGGGCGAGTGCGAAGGCAATCGATACGAGCAGCAGAAAGCCGCCGATCGCGGAGAGTCTAACGTTAAAGTTCTTCATAACTGCGACGTCCATGTCAGCAATAAATAAAGTCGATCAAGTATCTTTGCTAGCTCGCATCTCGCTTTTTCCCAATAGGCAAATCACGATCCAGCCTGCAATCGGAGTCGTAGCAGAAATCCGCCTTTCAGCGGTAGAGCAGATCAAGCTTCGAAACGCTATAAAAAGACTGGCTGCACCGATATTTGTGGGCAGGAATGCAAGCAAAGTGGCCGAATTGCTCCGCAACTCGGAGCCATTGCCTTATTACTGGCTTTCGATCGCATGAGCGTATTCGATTACCATGGTGGCGCTGCGCTTACCACCGGCTAATGTCCGAAATCGCTGCGCGATTAGTTACAAAAGTTCGCAGGCTTCGAGACGTCAACTTAGCCATTGCGTCGTATCCGACACGGCTCTTTGGAATTCGGCTTCATCAATTTGCAACGCAGATTGTGATTGCATGAGCGCCTGCATGCGGCCGGGTGAGATTGCGCCGTCAGCGCCGGCTACACCAAACATGGCTTGGACTAAAAGCAGTTTTTCTTCGTGTGAGCGACGCTCAGTGAGCGAGTTGAGGAAGCTTGGCAGATGAACGCGTTTCAGGCGAACTTGCGAACAAGTTCGACCAAGTTCTTCGCGGGTGATACTTGATTGAGCGATGTTTTGAAAAAGCTTCCGCGCCACAGCGATCTCTTGCTCGGTCACCTGCCCGTCCTCAAGCATGATGAGGGCGATGATGGTTAGAAGGTCTCTGTGAAACGAGTCAGGTTTTGCTTCAGCAAGGCTAGCGACTTGCCCCACGGCGGCGGACGCCATAATTCGATTTGTCAGTACCGCAGGATCAAAGGCATTTTTGCAGCGGTCGCATTGAACGAATTCTTCCATACCACCGATTGGCAGAACCGGAATAAAGTACAAAGTCAGAAACGGTCGGGAGGATTTGTAGCGAAAAGTCTCTTTCGATTCGCAGTTTGGGCACAGAAATGTGCCGCGGCTGCGAGTGCTGGACCAGTTCATTGTACCAATCACGATCATGATTCTTCTGTGAGCGAATTAGCTGAGCAGTGCCGTATTGACGAGTGGGGTGTCAAGGCTGACAACAGCCTATTGTAGCTGTGGATTCAAACTGTTTTGAGTTGGCGGACAGGTTTACATGAAATCGCTGGGTGCAGTTAGCAATTGTGCGTCTGCAGCACTCAAATTAGACTTGATAGGTTGCTCTCGTATTGTCCGCTTTCCGCCAGCTGAAATCTCATGTCATTGAAATTCGTCTGCCTCGCGTTGCTGTTTTGCTTGGCCTCAACTCCAGCCGCACTAGCTCAGGACGAGAAGACGGAAACGCCTGAAAGCGGCGATGGCAGCCGCGCGGCCGACCAGCCACTCGGCCCGTCCGATGAAGCTCGTCAAGCCATGGCTACTTTTCGTAAGCCTGATGGTTGGGCGGTTTCGCTGTTTGCGGCTGAACCTGCATTTGCAAACCCTGTTGCTCTTGACGTGGACAATCGCGGACGCGTTTTTATTTGCGAATCGTTCCGCCAAAATCGCGGAGTCACCGACAACCGCGGCCATGACAAAACCTGGTTGTTGGCCGATTTGGCTGCCATGAGTGTCCAAGACCGCATCGATTACCACAAGCGGTTGCTGGGCGAAAAGATCAGTGACTATACGGCCCACGATGATCGCATCCGCATGCTCGAAGACACGGACAAAGATGGGGTCTCAGATCGCGCGACTGTCTTTGCACAGAATTTCAACAGACTCGAGGAGGGCAGTGGGGCTGGAGTACTCATACGCGGGAATCAAGCCTACTTCACGTGTATACCGAGACTGTGGCGGCTGAGCGATAACGATGATGACGGTGTGGCTGACGCGCGCGAGGCACTGCACGATGGTTTTGGAGTCCGAGTTGCGTTTCGTGGTCACGACATGCATGGCTTGATCATCGGCCCCGATGGTCGGCTTTACTTTAGTATCGGTGATCGTGGCTACAACGTCGACACGCCGAGTGGCAAGCTGTTCGACCCTGAAAGCGGAGCCGTGTTTCGTTGCGAGTTGGATGGATCGAACCTCGAAGTTTTTGCCACGGGATTGCGAAATCCACAAGAGCTTGCTTTCGATGACCAAGGCTACTTGTTCACGGGCGACAATAATTCGGACAGTGGCGACAAAGCGCGATGGGTCAATGTGATGGAAGGCGGCGATACCGGCTGGCGGATGATGTATCAATATCTGCCCGATCGCGGACCGTTCAATCGCGACAAGCTTTGGGCACCCTTTTCCGCCGATACTCCGGCTTACATAGTGCCACCCATTGAGAATATCGCCGATGGCCCGTCAGGTTTGAACTGCTATCCCGGGACAGGACTAACGGGCGATTATCAGAATTGCTTTTTTTTAGTTGATTTTCGTGGGGGGCCAGCGAACAGCGGCATTCGCTTGATTCGCACACAGCCACATGGCGCATTTTGGAAAGTAGAACGCAGCGAGCAACCGATTTGGAAGATACTTGCCACGGACGCACAGTGGGGACCTGACGGCGCGCTGTGGATTTGCGATTGGGTCGATGGCTGGGTCGGAGAAGGGAAAGGACGTGTGTATCGCTTCTTCGACAACGCGGCTCAAGAATCATCGATCGTGAAAGAGGTGCAAGCGTTGCTAGCGGCTGGCTTCGAACAATTCCCCAACGAGCGACTAGGTCAGTTGCTAGCACACGCCGATCGTCGAATTCGACTTGAAGCACAATGGGAATTGGCCAAACGCGGTGACTTGGTGCAATTTACTAATACGCTGAGCCGAACTGACGCGATCGCGTTGAGTGCGCTGCATGCAACCTGGGGACTAGGACATGTTGCCCGTGTAAACGTTGCCAAACGCGATGAAGCCAGTGAAACACTCGGCAAGGCGCTTTCGCATAGCGACTTTCATGTACGCGCGGCTGCAGCACAAGCTTTGGCCGACGCCAGTGTCAATCGCTTCGCGACAGAGATCGTCAATTTGATCAATGACCAGGCGGCTCAAGTCCGTTATTCGGCTGCACTGGCGGCAGGCAAACTTAAACTCGACGTCCTCGACAGAGCGTGCGGCCTGTTGGCGGAAGCCGCCGATAGCGATCCAGGCCTCCGTCACGCCGGAGTTATGGCACTTACAGGCACACCCGACCTAGCCCGTATCGTAGCGCTAAAGCAACATCCCTCGCGATCGGTACGAATCGCGGCCGTAGTGGCGCTGCGAAAACTGAGCGATACGCGGATCGCCGAATTCTTAACTGACTCAGACCTTGGCGTGCAAACTGAAGTGGCGCGAGCAATCAATGATGTCGTCGCTCTGCATCCTGCGCTGCCGCAACTCGCAGCCCTCATCGGCAGCCCGCTGGGTAACGACGCTCTGGCCTATCGAGTACTTAACGCCAACTTCCGCTTGGGAACACCCGCAGCCGCATTGGCAATTGCCACCTATGCTGCAACTGCTGAAAACTCGGAAGTCACTCGAATCGAAGCGCTCGATATGCTCAGCACGTGGAGTAAGCCGGGTGATCTTGATCGTGTAATGAATCGCTACTTGCCGTTAGCTGAGCGAGATACCGCGCCGGCTAAAGACGCCTTGCAACAACACTTCGGCGGTATCCTTCTTGGTACCAGCGAAATTCAAACGAAGGCTGTTGAAGTCGCTGCCGCAGTTGGCCTCGCAGGTGTTTCTGATATATTGCGAGGTTTTGTCAACAACCCAACGAGTGCTCCTGGTTTACGACGTCAAGCACTCGCTGGACTCGTAAAGATCGAAAACGCTAAAGCTCAGGCCGATGTCGTTCGAGCTCTCGAAGACAATTCGCCTTCACTTCGCGCTAAAGCCATTGAGCTGTATGCGCGACTCGATCCGTTATCTGCGCTGCCCGCGATTGAAAAATCAATGGCCTCGGAAAGCATGCTTGAACAACAAGCCGCGTGGGACGCGATTGCCAACATCGACACCGATGCCGCGAAGAAGGTCATCGAAAATGGCTTGAAGTCCTACGTCACAGGCAGCCTCTCACCCGATTTGTGGTTGAACGTGATCGAAGCTTCCGAAGGCCGCGTCTCGCCAGCCGAATTGGCGAAGCGGACTGAGTTTGAAACGCAGGCCGCAGCAGCCGATCCGTTGGCACAATATCGAGACTGTATCATGGGGGGCGATCCGGACGCAGGCAGCAAGCTGTTCTTCACCAAGACGGAATTATCCTGCGTCCGCTGTCACAAAGTTGACGCGACGGGCGGCGAAGTCGGTCCAAAATTGACGGAGATAGGCAAGAATAAAGACAACCGCTACTTGCTTGAAGCGATCGTCAATCCAGACGCCAAGATCGCGGAGAATTTCGAAACGGTAGTACTGCTGACGGAAGACGATCAATTGATCACCGGCATCCTTCGCAAAGAAACGGAAAAAACGATCGAACTAATGGACGCTGACGGCAAGACCGTCATGGTCAATCCAGAGATCGTCGTATCGCGGAAAAAAGGCAAATCCTCCATGCCGGCTGACCTGATCAAGCATCTTTCCCGCCGCGAGTTGCGTGACTTGGTGGCTTACTTGTCCTCACTGAAAGTGAGCAAGTAGACACCAGCTAAAACGTCTCAGGATAAATGACGATTTCGATGCGCCGATTATCGGCGCGACCGGCGGCAGATTGGTTGTCTCCGATGGGATGGTTGGGACCATGAGCGACAACGAACAATTGCTGGGCTGGCAAATTGTTGCGGCGAACGAGTTGATCGATCACGGCTTGGGCTTGGGCACCGGCAAGTTGCGAAGGGTTTGAGAACGCGCCACCATAAAGTGGGCCTGTGTCGGTGTGGCCTTCGATGGCAACGCGCTGACGACCGTACTGGCCGCTGATTGCGGCTGCGACTTGATCGAGCAAATAGCTGCCGGACGAAATAAATTGTGCGGTACCTTGACCAAACAATTGGTCAGCCGGAATTCGAATGCGAATGAGGTCGCCATCCTGAATCACTCGTGCGCCGGGAATTTGCAGTGCGTTGGTCGACATAGGGAGGGAGTTGTTGGCCGTCAACTTGGCTCCGCCACGCTTGTTCAGCGACGCTTGGATACCGAGAGCCTGCGACTCAGTTTGTCGTTGAGCGAGCAGCGATTGTTGTAACTGGCCCGTCGTGTCCTGCAACTGCTTAGCCAACAGATCGGCGCGATCACGAGAGACCTGCATCTGCTGTTGAGCTTGAGCGAGCTGTGTGGTCAACGTGCGGTTGGTGTCGTCGAGTAATTGAACGCGGCGTTGTAGGTCCACCATCTGTGGCGAGGCGGCTAGCGCCATGGGGTTAACACCCATCATCCCAGGCTGTGCTGGTTGGAGTACTCCGCCACTTCCCATGGCTGCATAAGGATTCTGTTGATACGGGTTACGATTGCAGCCGAGTGCAGCGATAACCAAGCCGCACAAGCAGCTGAGCCAAAAACAGTTTCGCTCCCGCACGTCCATTAACTCGTCGTTCCTTGAAATGCTCCTCGCACCGTTGATGTGGGGTAAGCATCCTGTTTGCCATTAATTTCAATGCCCGTAGACGCAAGCTGCAAGCTTACGCCACGAGAGTAACACTTCCTAAATAGTCTCTGTGGCGGAAACGCCGCAAGATCAAAAACACTGTCCGCCGACGGGGTTCAGACCTACGGGGGCAATGCTCGCAATTCTAGAAAGTATTGCCGCGTCGTTACTTCGCGGTTGGGGACGGAATCGTCAATTGCAGATTTCGGAACCGAACTTCCGTCGGGCCGCCCGAGTGCAATTGCAGGGCGAAAACGCCTTCACGACGGCCTTGGGGATCATCCAAGTCGACGCACAATTTGCCGTTAATGCGCGTCGTGATCTGCGAGCCGACCGCCTCAATCACGTAGGTGTTCCACTCGCCACTCTTAACATGAGCTTCGCCGCTCTTGTCCCACAGCAATGCACGTCCATGTTCCTCGTAGAGCTTTCCCCACCAGCCCTCGCCAACGTCCGCTTGATAGCCTTCAACCGAACCACCCTCGCGCGCTAAACTGCGAAATTGAATGCCGCTGTTGCCTTGATTGCCTACCAGCAAGACTTCGACACTCAGCTTAAAATCTCCGGCCGTTAGATCGCTTACCAAAAACTCGTTGACCTTCAAGCCGTCGCTTTTCCCAACTAACTCACCACTCACGACTGACCACAGTTCAGCATTGCCCGTCCAGCCGCTGAGGTCCTTGCCGTTGAAGAACTGCGAAGCGTTCTCTGCGGTAGCTCGTAACGGAGTTTGGTTTTTGCCTCGCAGGTAAGCGATGAGCGAACGTTTCTCATGGTCACTAAATTGGCTCAGTTGATCGTCGGGCATCATTGATTGCTCGCTGATCATGCGCCGTTCAATCTCAACTTTAGGCAAAACGACCGTCGCCTCTGCTGTCTGAACGGTCACTGCTTTTTCCGTCTCACTGCGGACAATGCCAGTGATCACTTGGCCACTGTCGGTGAGTAGAATCGATTGGCGATACTCGTTCGCCATCACAGCGCTCGGATCAACGATGTTCTCAAGCAAGTAATCTAAATTCGCGCGATTGGAGCCGGTAAGATCGGGTCCGATCTTCTGCCCAGCACCGTACAGCGCATGACAGCGTTGACAGGTCTTCGAATATACAGCTCGCCCGAGCGTTTCGTCTGGCTTCGGCAGTTTCGTATTGTTTACCAACAGCTTGTAAGCTTCGACAAGCTTCACCTTATCGGCGGAACTTTTGCGGACTTGGCCCCAGACTTGACCGAGCAAGTGCTTGACCTCATCGCCACCTACGTATTCCAATTGCCGGGCCATGTCAGCGGTCAAATCTGTCGCTTCGATATGTTTCGCTTGAATTGCTTTCAAAAGTGCTTCTGCGGATCGCGAACGACCGCACAAAGTAGCAATCGCCGAACGCCGTTCAACGCTCGACAGCTTCGAGTACGATGCCAGTAACACATCGCCAATCCTTGCATCGTCGTACTGCGCCAGCCCGCGGATCGCCGCCTCACGCAATTCGCCACCCTCTCCTTTGGGATCTTGAACCAGCTTTAGCAACGCATCGACCAGCGACGCGTCCTTGGCCGCGACCAACGATTCGAGCGCGCTCAGGCGATCAGCGTCATTCAACTTTGCATCGACCATCTGCGTTCGCAATGCGCTCATGGCGGAGGCGTCACCAAACGTGACACCCAACCCCGTCGCCTGCAGCTGCACCCAGTGATTCGAACTGTCCTTCAGCACAGCATAAATCGCGTCCCAAGCCGCGGGTTTCTTCGCGGTCCGTTGTCCAGCCAACGAATTTCGAATTGCGGTCAGAAATGTCAATTGCAATTCAGGTTCAGTGGATTTCTGCAGACCTGCTACTAGTCTTTCTACCGCTTCCGCGCCGCCAGAACCTGCAATGCGTCGCAACATGAAGTCACGTAGGAGCGGCACTTTCGCCCCCGCCACCATCGCCCAAGCCAACGCACGATCCGCATCGACATCCGCCAAGGGTTCCGCTGCATACCAAATCATCAACGGCAAATTATGATCCTTAGCGACGCCATCATGACCAGCCAAGCTGGACAGCGCCCTCCAGCGATCCTTTGCGGCGACCTGTTGCAACGCCGAAGCCACAACCAATTGCACTTCCGGCGATTTGTCTTTTGCCTGCCTTTCAATCCACTGAACCAACTCGGGTACAAGCTTGCTGCCGCTCTTCGATTCCAAGGCCAACCGCAACGTCCAAGCCCGTACTGCGGGACTGGCATCTTCGCCTAGTTTAAGTTGAACATTAGCCGTTAGTTCGCCTGTGCAATGCAACGCCCACATCGCTCGCAATCGTCGCGTGGCGTCAGCATGTGTGGCAGCGATCACATTCAAGTGTTCAATCGCTGGCTTGGTGATTTTGCCCATCGCGGCTCGTTGTTGAAGGACACGCCGCGAATGCCGTACGTACCATTCGTTCTCGTGCAAGCACATTTCCGCCAATTCGATATCTGACTTTTTCGCCAAATCCACTTTTTCCGTTGGAGATTTGCCATAGTTGATTTTGTAAATGCGACCGTTGCTGCGATCATGCTTTTCAATCTCCTTCAAATGGCAGGCTTGCATGTCGTACCAGTCAATCATCGTAACTTGACCATCTGGCCCATACCGCATGTTCAAGATCTGCGAGGCCATATCGC
>JANLQO010000378.1:0-16711 GCA_031367855.1 Planctomycetia bacterium
CGTCCAAATGGGGCGATCAATTTCCCGGTCGTTGACGAGCAGACCTAATCAGCCGAGAATCTACATTCCCAACCGCACGTGGCTTGGCCCGTTGTCGCTACCAGCTTTCCTTCGAACCAGCACCACTATGAACCAACTTGCTTCTCAGGACCCTGAAATCGCCGCTGCCATGGACGCTGAGTATCAACGTCAGCAGGATGGGCTCGAAATGATTGCCAGCGAGAATTACACTTCGCCCGCCGTGATGCAGGCGGTCGGCAGTGTGTTGACGAACAAATACGCGGAAGGGTATCCTGGGCGACGCTACTACGGCGGTTGCGAGCATGTGGATACCATCGAACGGATTGCGATCGATCGTGTTTGCCGACTTTTCGGTGCCGAAGCGGCCAACGTCCAACCCCACAGCGGATCGCAAGCCAATATGGCGGTGTATCTGTCGTGTTTGCAACCGGGCGACAAGGTGCTTGGTCTCGATTTGGCACAGGGTGGCCATCTAACGCACGGTATGCACCTGAATATTTCAGGCAAGCTCTATCACTTTATTCCCTACGGCGTCGATCCGCAGACCCATCGCATCGATTTTGATCAAGTTGCCAGGCTGGCTCAAGAACACAAACCCAAATTGATTGTGGCCGGTGCAAGCGCTTATCCGCGGGAAATCCAGCATGCTCGCTTTGCCCAGATCGCTCAAGAAGTCGGCGCGAAACTAATGGTTGATATGGCTCATTACGCCGGCTTGGTAGCGGCCGGTGTGCATGACAACCCATTGCCTGTCGCAGACTACGTGACCTCAACTACTCATAAGACGTTGCGAGGACCGCGATCGGGAATTGTGCTGTGCAAACAAGAGCATATCAAATCAATCAACAGCGCGGTGTTCCCGGGCTTGCAGGGCGGACCACTAATGCATGTCGTTGCTGGCAAAGCGGTCTGCTTCGGTGAGGCTTTGACCGAGGACTTCCGTCGCTACGGCGCTGCAGTAGTAAAGAATGCTAAGACGCTCGCCGAGGCCCTTTCGAGTGCTGGCTTGCGCTTGATCAGTGGCGGCACGGACAACCATTTAATGTTGGTCGACGTAACGAGTATTGGACTGGGTGGAAAGCAAGCGGAAAAATCGCTCGATGCGTGCGGCATCACGGTCAATATGAACATGATTCCATTCGATACTCGCAAGCCGATGGATCCGAGCGGTATTCGCATCGGCACGCCTGCTCTAACCACACGCGGAATGGGAGTTACCGAAATGAAGCAGATCGGAACTTGGATTTCGCAAGCCTTGCGGAACCCCGATGACGTGAAACTGCTGGGATCCATTCGTGAAGAAGTGCGTAGTATGTGTCTGAATTTCCCGGTACCGGCCGCAGCGCTTGAGAGTGTTTAACGGTGCAGACTGGACGGTGATCTCCAGAAGTTGGGGTAGGACGATTGAATAAGGAAATGACGTGAGTGGAAATAGTCGAATTTTGATCGCTGACGACAATGCTGCCAATCGCGAACTGCTCGAAGCCTACCTGGCGCAGGTCGACTGCGACATCGAGTTGGCCGTGGATGGTCAAGATACGCTCGACAAGGCGAAGTCGTTTCAGCCCGACTTGATTCTGCTCGATGTAATGATGCCGAAGCTGAGTGGTTTTGAGGTTTGCCGTAAATTGAAAGACGATCCTCAACTCGCCAAGATCATGGTGCTGATGGTTACGGCACTGAATGAGTTGGGTGACATCGAGCGAGCAGTGAAAGCAGGCACGGACGACTTCCTTTCGAAACCGGTAAATAAACTGGAATTGCTCAAGCGGGTAGAGTTGATGTTGAGACTAAAGGACACGACGGACGAATTGGAACGACTTCGGCATTATATTCAGGGGCTGGAAGAACAGTCTGGACCGCGGCTGAAATAGCGACTTTCGTCATAAGTCGCAATGAGCAAAGCACTTGTTCAAATCCTCTGTTGGCTTTCGGCGGCTGAAGCGAATCGGTCGCTAGCGACATTTCTTCTGCAAGCCGGACAGATTACCTAGCCCGCGAGAATGTTAAATTGGGTAGCGATTGCTGACAGCAAAATAGTGGATCAAGCGCCCCTAACATATCAACCGATTCAAGCTGCGTACCGGGCACTGAGTTGTGCTTGGCTTGTGGCATGTTGCGTTCGACCCAGAACGCAGCATGTTCCCAACCGAAGATTCCCGCCTCGGAAGGGTCTTGATGACGCTGTCGAAGAAGAGCCGCTCGTGGCGACTACTAGTTTTGCACCTAGGAATTGGAACAGGTCTGTCCCTCAGCGGTCAATCCGTCTGGGCTGATGGTCCAACTTCAATGCGTTACACCGCAACTGTGCTAGCGATCCAGCAAGCAGAGCCTGCCGTTGTCAACATTGAAGGTAACAAACCTGCGGCCCCGAGCGGCGGCAACGAAGGCCAACTGGTCAACGGAATGGGCGCGGGAGTCATCATCGACTCGCGCGGATACATTCTCACGAACCAGCATGTTGTGCAAGATGTTTCGAAAATCGAAGTTACATTGCACGACGGCACGCAATTGATAGGGCGCTTGATCGATCGAGACGCGGAAACGGATCTTGCACTGATCAAAGTCGATTCGAAACGAAAACTACCTATCGTTCGCTGTGGTACTTCGTCGGATTTGATGCGCGGTGAACCTGTGATTGCGATTGGCAATCCTTACGGTTACCACCATACCGTAACCGAGGGGATTATTAGCGCACTTCATCGAGACATTCCCGTCAACGGAGTTCAAGAATACCCGGACTTGATACAAACGGATGCCAGCATCAATCCAGGCAACTCAGGCGGGCCGCTCTTGAATTCGGACGGAGAGATGATTGGTATCAACGCCGCCGTGCGAATTGGTGCGCAGGGGATTGGTTTTGCGATTCCAGTTGACCGAGCTATTGATATCGCTGCCCGCATGGTGGCAAATCACCGACGAAACAAGTTTGACAATTCGCTCGAAGTTGAAACGGTTTACGTTGAAGGCGAATCACGCCTGAGAATTGTATCCGCAAGTGGAAATAAAGATCTTGGTCGCGGTGATATTGTGACGAAGATGAACGGCCAAGCTGTGAAGAACCGCTTGGAATATGAACTTTCGATTGTGGACATGACGCCGAACAGTGAAGTGGAACTAGAGTTTGTGCGAGAGGGTGTTTCCTCCAAAACGAAGCTCGTTAGCAAGGCGACGCAGACGGCCCGCAGCCAGTTGGTGTCTAGTTCGGTGAGTAAAGTGACGGCAGCAACTTGCGCCGAGGCAGCTTTTAACTTGATCGGATTGCGTCTTGATGTGGCTGATGCATCCAAGGTACGCGCCATCGATGCGAGCTACAAAGGTGGACTAAAAGTCACCGCGGTTAGGCCTAATAGCCCGGCCTTTAACGCGCAGATCAAAACAGGGGATATACTGGTCGGCTTGCTTGATTGGCAGACCCCAAATTGGGATGATTTAACTTACATACTCAACTCGACAGAGTTGAAAGACAGCACATCGCCCAAATTCCACATTATGCGCGGCCGCGAATTGTTCTGGGGAAATTTTGATATTGCAACTCGCCGCGCTCGGTAGGCGCTGCCTTGAATTCGTCGCAGCCATTGAATACACGAGGGGTTTTCCAGGAGGGACAGGGAGGGGAGATGCTCCAGCATCTCCCCTCTATGGCCTGGCATTCAATCCAGAAATGCAAACTCATTGGTATTCATCAATGCTCGGCATAGCTCAGCTAGCGTATGCGTCTTAAGGAATTTCTCGGCGATAGCTCGTTCTTGGACAGTCGGCTTTCGTAGCAATGCTAGCTGAAAGATCGCCTTAAGTTGGACGCCCGTGTCATTGCCAACTTGGTCTTCGACAAACTTTGCCATCGCAATTGTCGCTTGCTCAATCTCAGGAGCGTTCAATAAAGCTAATGCTTGCGGCGCGACCAACGACGGCTCACGCCGCGCGCATGAAACGGAATTGTCCGGCAGATCGAATGTCTCCATAAATGGAATTCGCACCGTTCTTTTTTGCACCAAGAACAAACTGCGTACCGACTGTTCCTGCGATGGCGAAGCATACCAGCCTTTAGTTTTGGTCGCGTTGTCATCTAAAAAAGCTGGGTTGGCCTGTAGGATCTCCGCTGGAATCTCGGGCCACACCGGCGGGCCGCCGATACGACGGTCGATCAAACCACTCACCGTCAAAATGCGATCGCGCAAAACCTCGGCCTCAAGTCGTCTCAGCGACCTCCTCAGTGTCATCAATCCATTTCTTGGATCACTGACGGTAGCTTGCCGATAAACACGGCTGGTTACGATCAAGCGTTGCACATGCTTAATTGACCAACCCGAGTCAATCAATTCGCGAGCCAGCCAGTCGAGCAAATCAGGATAACGAGGCCGCGCGCCAGTGCTGCCAAAATCATTTGGCGTGGCGACTAATCCTTCGCCGAAATGGCCCTGCCAAAGCCGATTGACGATAACGCGCGCGGTCCACGGGTTTTGGTTCGATACAATCCACCGAGCCAGGGCAGTTCGCCTGCCAGAGGATACGCCGTCGACTGGGACAATTTCCGCTTCGCCGGGTGCTATCACTGAAGGAAAGCCAGCATTGACCGGTTCTCGCGGTGCCTTGGGATCGCCTTGAAACAAGACAAATGTGACTGGAACATCACTGGGATTGTCGCGCATCAACAGTCCGTGAGTGAACTCCAGCCTTTGCTCAATCAGCTCTCGCTTTTTATCCTCCAAGTCGCTGACCCGTTTGGATTCTTCGTCATTGAGTGCATTCTTAATCTCGTCGTCCGTGGCGCTAGCTGCTGTAACGTCGGCAGTTTTTCCAGATCGCGAATCGTCAGCCGCAATAGGGGCTTGAGTGGCTTTTAGTCGCGCGAGCGCGCTGGCCTGGATAGCTGCGATTTGATCATCGATGGTAGAAACCTGCGCATCGAGCTTGGCGTTATGTTGCTCAATCTCGTGCCGCCTTTCAGGCAAATCGAGTGATAGGTCATCTGCATATTGCACCGGTGCGAAGAAGGCACGCAGACGATAATGATCTGCATGCGAAAGTGGGTCTGTTTTGTGATCATGGCACCGACAACAGGCTAAGGTCAGCCCCAAAAACGCGCTGCCAGTGGTCTCCGTCAAATCAGCCAGCAATTGTGCTCGACTTAGTTCTTGTTCGTTGAACAACGCAGTGGAATTGTCTTGTGGGCCCGCGCGCAGGTAACCGGTTGCGATAAGTCGCTGTTGCTCTGCGGTATCGCGAGGCGGACCATGGACCAGTTCATCGCCCGCCAATTGCTCCATAGAGAACTCATCGAAGGGCAAATCGCGATTCCAGGCGTCGACGACGTAATCCCGATACCTCCAAGCTTGCGGACGAAATTCATCCCAATCAAAGCCATTGCTATCGCTGTAACGCACGACATCCAACCACATGCGAGCCCAGCGCACTCCATAACCCGGTTCACTCAAGAGACGATCTACCCATTCTTCGTATACTTGAGGATCAGCGTTACTTAAGTACCGCTCGATCTGCGTTAGAGAGGGTTGTAAGCCGGTGAGGTCTATCGCGGCGCGCACAGCCAGCGTTCGAGGACTCGCGTCCGGCGCGATACTCATCGACGGGTCCCGCTCCCATTCGGACAGCACAAAGCGATCGATTGCGTTGATCGGCCAATCCGCTCTTTTAACCAACGGAACGGTGGGTTTGACAAGCGGGCGCAGTGACCATAGATCCAATCGCTCACCTCGAAACAGTTTGCGAATTGGATTGTTCGCGTCTTCCCAAGCGCTGCCAATCGCCCCTTCGTTTCTCGAAAGTGCGGAATCACCTGGTATCGGCCATTTCGCACCTGCCTCAATCCATTGTTCGATCGTTTCGATCTCGGATGCGCTCAGTGATTCCTTCGGTGGCATGTGCAGATCGTCGTCGGTGCCGCGCAAACTTTCAACAAGCAGCGATGCCTTGCCTTTGCTCACTTGAATCGCTGCTCCACGATCACCGCCGCGTAGCAAATGCTCAAAAGAATCCAAACGCAGTCCACCTTCTTTTTTTTCCGATCCATGACAAGAAATACATCGCGCCTGCAAGATCGCGACCGCGCGCTCGGAAACACTTCGAGCCGCAAAGTACTGTTCCACAGACTGTGGGTTAGACTGCGCAGACGCAACGCTCGTGCACGCGCATAAAATCAACGCAGCCAGCCAGAGAAATCGCTCAGTTTGTTTCAGTTTGTTTGGCATACGAGGCTACACCAAGATATCCCACAGAGGCTTCGCGCTTCCAGCCACACCCGTTAATCGTTCCTGCCGGCCGTTGACTTCAAAGAATAACTCTTCGTAGCGAAGTCCCATCGCCGAGAGTATCGTGGCATGCAGATCGCGAAACTGAACCGGGCGCTCGGTTGCCATCAAGCCGATGTCGTCAGTAGCGCCTATTTGCGTACCCGCTTTCACTCCACCTCCGGCCATCCAAATCGTAAAGCCAGCTGCGTTATGCTGCCTACCTTGATCGCCTTGCAGCATCGGGGTGCGACCAAATTCACTGGCCCAGATCACCAGCGTCGATTCGAGCAATCCGCGCTGTTTCAAATCTGCCAGCAGTGCAGCGATCGGTTGATCGGTCCAACGCGCACGCGGCGTATGATTGTTCGTTAACTTTGAATGTGCATCCCAGCCATCTTTATCGGGCATGTCGTAAAGTTGCACAAAGCGGACACCGCGTTCAACCAAACGACGGGCTAGCAAACACTTGCGTCCAAAACTCTGCGTGTGTTCATCAGGGTGCTCGATTCCATACGCCTGCCGCTGATATTGGGGTTCGTCGGCAAAATCACCAACCTCGATGGCAGCCGACTGCATACGATAAGCGAGTTCATAGGTGGCGATTCTGGCATCCAATTCCGTGGCGCCCACATGCTCGTCGCGATGAAGCATATTCAAGCGTTGGATCAAATTGATTGAATCGCGTTGGCCAGCCGAAAATCTTTCAGGCGGCAACAAATTCAGCACCGGCGCGCCGCGATCTCGCAGGCGAGTTGGCTGGAAAGCGGGCGGCAAAAAACCATTCGTATAGTTTCCAGAGCCACCGAGCGGCCCAGCATCAAACAAAACCACATAGCCGGGCAAATCCGCGTTTTCGGTCCCTAAACCATAGGTGACCCATGACCCAAGACTGGCTTTGCCCAAGCGAATATCGCCTGTGTGCAATTGGTAGCTAGCCGGAGCGTGATTGTTCGATTCCGCCTGCATGGAGTGAATGAAGCACAGTTCGTCCACCTGTTGCGCCGTGAAGGGAAACAGCTCACTTACCCACATTCCGCGTTCCCCATACCGCTGCCAGCGATAGGGGCTGGCCAACAATTTGTTTTCACAGCCGTGAAACACATTGGCGTGCGGTGATTTATCCAGAGCTTGTCGGAATGAGTCCGGGACAGGTTGTCCATCAAGGCGCTGAAGCTCGGGCTTAAAATCAAAAGTATCGATTTGAGATGGTCCACCGACCATAAACAAAAAAATTACCGATTTGGCTCGCGGAGCAAAATCCGATCGGCGCGGTGCGAATGGATTCAGCGGATCGATGGGCTGTCTCTTTCGCAGTGCGTCTGCACCTGCAACGTTGGCGGCTATTGCATTGAAAGCAAGAGTCCCGAACCCGGCCCCCATCTGGCTGAGCGTTGCACGCCGCGAAAGTTGACTGTCCATTTTTCCGCCGTGGATGAAGCTGGTCAGAAGCAAACAATTCCATTCTAGACCAGAACCAGGCCCCGTTAAATGCTGCAATTATGCAGCTTCGGTACAGTGGCGTCAAATATTCACAACTTTAAGCATCATGTTCCGCGCCCAGCGATTTTGTATTCACTTGTTGCTCGATGATGCGGCAATCACCACCGGAACGACGACTGCCGTGCTGGGGCCAAGCGCCAATTTCTTTCAATTCAGGCATCAACTCGACCATTTGATCGAATAGCATTTCTGACAGGCGTTGAATTCGCGGTGAACCGCCGGCCTCTTTAATCGCAGCGACCGTTTTCATGATTCGTACCAGGCTGGCACGATCTTTAATAGGTGAAGAAAGTGGCTGTAGGTCGTCCTCAATTAAGTCCACCAACGGAACTTCGAGCGCCAATTGCCAAGCCCGCAGCTCACTCAACTTCATGTCGGTTGTGGGCACTTCGTGGGATCGCAGCGTGCGCAGGTCAATCCCCGTGCGACGAGAAATGGTCCGCAAACTGAAGCCTTGTTGCTCCCGCGCTATGGCCACGCGTTGCAAGTTCTTAGGCATTTCAGCCGCCTTTTCCGGTTTCGGCGAAGAAGGCTGCTGATCTCGCATTTTCGGCTGAGCATTGGCTGCTGCCGGTTGAACATTTTGTGCACCGCTTACAAACTCAAGCGGTGTAGGGTTAAGGTTGCAAGCATCAAAACCTGCGGACATAAGTGACTCCTGGCACCAAAATACCCCCACCACCACGAAGGAGAACATTGGAACTGTCGCCAATCCGGCCACTTTGACGATAACGGAGCCAAAAAGTTCCAAGTTATTGACAAAGATTCAACTTGAGCTCTCGCTCAGCGAGTTGCATGTATTTCGGTATTATCCCACGCGGAAAGTAATCCACCGAATCGCCACTCCACTTTAAAGCTGATTCAGGTTAGAATAGTACTCATGCTCGGTCTGCCGCTGGTTGCAAAAATAGCGGCGAAAGAAATCGTTCAAGTGTTTGCCTTCGGGCAACCGTCGCCAATTGAAAGTGCAATACATGTCGATTCAGGAAAAGGTTCGTTGGAAGAATTGGGCTGATCAATTGCGCAAGGATATGATGACGAGCCTCACACCTGAGGTCACGAAGTCCGTTAACTCGATCACCCAAGAAACCGCCACCACCAAAGCTGAAAGCACGCTGCGAAGTGTGCGCTTTTGGAAATCTTGCCAAGCCGGCAAAAGCCCAAACGATACGCTCGTAATGGCTGGCTTTGTCATCGAGTTTCAAGAAGAGGAACGCGTCGTAAGCGATATTACTCTGCGGCTCAATCAGACTTGGATGAGTATCATGCAGCGAGTCATCGATCGCAAGCCAACGACTGCCTAACCCAGCAACTTGAACCCGAACCTGCTCGGACAGCGACTCTTGGCTACGCTATTTTCGTGTGCCACTGGCTCCGCCAGCAGGGCCAGTGGCACACACCATCTGGAACAGCGCAACGTCAAAATGCGCAAGCGAGTGATGAGTTGCGAGAATTCACTGCCTTGCGCTTCGGGCTTGGGGTTTCAGTGTTTTAGTAAATTTGGCGCTGTCCAACTACTTAGTCGCACAGTGCCCTGCTTAGTCGCTCTGTGCCAGCGAAGATGCCCCATTCTTGGTTGCCAGCGGGTTTTGGGGCTGGCGTGACACCGAGTCTGCGGTTACGCTTACGGTTGGTGAGACAGTCACCAATCATTCAAAATTTGATGCGCTGCTCCACTTCGCTTTGCGAACGACGGCGGCGACTCCTCTTGAGTGTGATTATACGGCCCGGGCATTCGCTTTGCCATTCTCGTCCGGAGTAGCGTTGATGGTTTCGGTACGCTTGGGCACCGCAAACTTTTGCAATTTAGCTGTACTGCGCGTCGTAATTTCCTGGTTGCGTAACCGGACTTCGGCGAGCAAACCATCTGGCTGGGTATGCCCCACGCGCAGCCACACAAATACAACTAACCTCATGTCGAAATCGGAGCGGTATGGCTAAAGATCGCAACACCATGGCTAAGCGTCAACGCGAGGTTGAGAAACGTCAAAAGCAAATGGATAAACGAGATAACCGCGAGCGCAAGAAGACGGAAACGACTACCGCCACCGACGAATCTACGTCGCGACCGCAACGTCTTTCCGATGGAGAGCTCCATGTGTTGGCAATGTTTCGCAAGTACCTGATGACTCCGGGGAAAATGCTGTGCATTAGTTCACAGGATATTACCTCAATGAAGAAATCGCTTGACAAACTGACTCTGGCTGGCCTTCTTGTACCCGAAGAATTTAAAGGCGGTTACTCGTTAACGCGCTCCGGCTATGAAGCCATGCAGGAAGTTCCTTAGATTTTGACTCCTTAAACGCGTTTCTATGTCTTGTAGATATCCATTTTGAAAGTGGCTCAAGCGACCAAAACTATTCGTTTCAGTGATCAGTTGCGATCCCTGTAATCCGCTTGCTGGGCATTACATCGATCTCGTGTGCAGTCCGCAGTAGCCTGCCACAAGAGGTTTCTCGTGTGTGATGTCCACAAAAACGGATGTTCGATATGGCCCTCGGAAGTCAGATCCCAGATAAGACGCTATTAAGAAGCGTCACTCAAAAGCTCACGCAGCGCAGCGGCGGTTCGGGCAGTAAACTGTCCGTTACTTGTATCAGTGGAGTAGTTACCCTAAACGGCACACTGGCTCAAGAATACCAACGCAAAGCCATCTTAAGTTCGATGAATACCATCACTGGTGTCAAGCGTGTCATCGACAAAATGTCGGTTGCTCCCCCCAAGAAACGGGAAGATAAATAATATCCTTGCCCGTCCGGTAGCAATGCGAGGATTTGCAGTCCGCGACAATCACTCATCCAACTCGCTGAGCCAGGCTTGTGCCTCAGCGTCGCTGGGCATGCGCCAGTCGCCACGCGGTGACAAGCTGACGGTACCAACTTTGGGACCATCCGGCACGCACGAGCGCTTAAATTGGTTGCCGAAGAACCTCGATAAGAACGTGAACAACGTCTTGCGAATTTCGGCGGCATCATAATCCTTTGAGAACTGCGCCAAGCTGGCTAAATGCAAAATCTTTCGCGGCGTCGATCCGAATCGCGCGAAGTGATACAAGAAGAAATCGTGCAGCTCGTATGCACCAATGCTTCCCTCAGTCAACTGTTGAATCTGCCCGCTTTGGTCTGGCGGTAAAAGCTCCGGCGAGATGGGTGTGCCGACGATATCCAGCAAACACTGCCTGACTTCGCCCGCGAATTCCTGCTCGGCAACATACTTTACAAGAAACTTCACCAGCGTTTTGGGGATCGATGTGTTCACGTTGTACATCGACATATGATCGCCGTTGTAGGTACTCCAGCCCAAGGCTTGCTCCGAAAGGTCGCCGGTTCCCAGCACAAACCCCCGATTCATCAGCAGCATCGTGCGCACTCGGGCCTGCACGTTTTCAAATACTAGATCGTGGCGGCTGGCTACTGGCACTTTTTGTAAAGCCGCCACAAAGGCGGGCAACTCCATCTGGGAGGCATCGATGCCGAATGGTCGGTGCTTCAAACTCTTGAACGTGTCCAAACAAAGTTGACGAATGTCAATTTCTTCTGCGGCAATTCCCAATTGCATCATTAGGGATCGGGCGGCTTCCAAGGTTCGCGAAGTGGTACCGAATCCAGGCATCGTGATTCCAGCAATTCGATCAAGCGGCCAGCCTCGACACTCGCCAGTCTTGACCGCCACCAGCAGGGCTAGTGTGCTATCAAGACCGCCCGACACACCGATATTCAAAGGCAAATGTGTGGGCAAGCGCGAAACTCTTTTGGCTAGCCCAGCGCATTGAATGCCAAACACCTCCGCACAGCGAGCATGCAATTCACTGTCTTCACGCGGCACAAAGGGCTGCGCCACGACGGTACGAAGGGCACCATTGCTTTCGCGCGCACTGGTAAACTGCACTCCGCGGAATTCATGCGCAAAGCGCTTCGCAGCTTGCTGCCAGCTTTGCGTCACTTGCCGATCATGCGCTAACCGCTGCACATCGATATCTGCGGTCGCGTGTGATTTTTCTAGCCAAGCACAATGAGGCTCGCCAATTCGATCGGAACTCGCCAGCATTGCGCCATTTTCAGCGATTAAACAATGTCCACCAAAAACCAAATCGGTCGTCGACTCCGTTGGGCCAGCGCTGGCATAGGCGTAGGCAGCCAAGCAACGCCCCGATTGGCTGCGCACCAGCAATTCGCGATATCCCGCTTTGCCAATAATTTCATTGCTCGCGGACAGATTGACCAGCAGATTGGCGCCAGCCGCAGCTTGCAAACTACTGGGTGGTACCGGCATCCATAGGTCTTCACAGATTTCGATCCCTACTACCAAGTCACCGCACTCAAACAGCAAATCAATACCAAAAGGAATCTCACCTAACTCGCCCAAGTCAACCGTCGTTGGCTCGTTTCCCTCGGCAGCCGCAAACCATCGCGCTTCATAAAACTCTTGATAATTTGGCAGATATTGCTTTGGAACAATCCCCAAAACACGGCCCTTACAAATCGCTGCAGCAGCGTTGTACAAACAACCTCGGACCCGTATCGGCAATCCGACGATGACCAATTGGTTTCGGGCACGAGTATGCTCCACCACCCTCCCCAAGGCGTCGATCACCTGGTCAAGCAGGTGCTGCTGCGCGAACAAATCTCCACAGGTATACCCCGCCAGCGAGAGCTCACCAAATACGACAACATCACTATCTGCAAACTGATCCAAGCTGGCGCATGCTTCGCTCGCATTAGCCCGCGGATTGGCGATGCAAGTTGCATGACTGGCTGCCGTCACTCGCACAAACCCAAACTGAGTCATTCCCACTACCGTTCCCTCACATTCATATAATTTTCTTCTGTTACATCATGCATGAAGCACTTCCAGTACGCCATGGGTACCGGGACGCTGCTGGCAAGTCTGGCCAACCTACCACCACCTCACGCGCCATGGTCCACTGCCTCGAGCACCCATCGGGATCTCGACGAACCCGTCACTGAGCGAAAGCGCTACCAAGTCGCCGGAGCTTTGCGAGTCGATTAGGTTCACTTCCGAATCGGGACCTATCTTAACCAAGCGATACCAAACCAATGGCAAGGTCTTTTCGTCTGCGTTTCCAAGTATGCAGCGCTTGAGCGGTTCTTCAGCTGGCATAATTCCAGCCAATTTGCGGAGTAGCGGCAATCCGATCACACGTGAAGTCACCGCGACGCTTATTGGATTGCCTGGCAAACCGATCAGTAATTTACCGTCGAGGCAGGCACCTAACACCGGCCTACCGGGTCGAATCGGCAATCGATGAAACGCCACCTCACCACCCATTTTTGCAATCGCTTCAGGAACAAAATCGGTATCACCCATCGATACACCGCCGGTCAACAAGATTGCATCCGCTTGTGGCAGATGTGCAGCAATGGCTGCCTGCACCGACGCCAAGCTATCGCCGACATGCTTGCGGCACACGAAATCGATCCAGGGCAACTGCCTAAGCCACGTTTCTAGTAGTGGACCATTCGAATCGCGGATCTGCCATGGCTCAACCAGCGCCCCGAGGTTAGCTAATTCGTCACCCGTATTCAAAACCACCACTCGCACACACTTCTGGACGGCCAACTGCGCCGGAGCAAAGGTGGCAACCGCCCCCATGGCCGGCGCGTTCAGGATCGTTCCACGAGGCAGGACCGCTCCACCAATTTGCGTGTTCTCACCGCGACGCCGAATGTTTTGCCCGCTATGGAGACTGTCTAGAGGGACAGCTACCTTCATGTAGCCGGGCAATTCGATCGTATCTTCGCGGCGAATGACACAATCTGCTTTTCGCGGTACCGCAGCTCCGGTAAAGATGCGAACAGTCTGGCCTACCGCCAGAGACTTCGGTGCTGTGCCAGCGGCCGCGATATCAGCCACCGGTAACGGCTGTCCACCCAAGTCGGACAATCGAACGGCATAGCCATCCATGGCGGAAACATCGATGGCTGGTGAATCACGATCCGCAAGCAATGCTGCTGCCAATACGCGGCCTCTCGATCGTTCGGTCATGCAGTATTCTGCGTCTACACACTTCAGACGCTGCGACAGCTGCGCGATCGCGCATGCGACCGGATCCATCTGTGGTAGCTGTTCCATGCTTGAATTACTTCGCTTAGCTGCTAACGCCTAGTTGGACAGCGCCAGGTTCGTTGTTTGAAATCGATGTAAGTGCTTGTTTTTCATGGGCTTATTGCCATTGACAGAGATGGGCAAAAGAAGCGACCCTCCGTGTGCAAAATTGTCTCACATGGAAACCACGGAAGGTCGCTCCAATGTCTACTAAAGATATCGCAAAACTCGGCAGATTGCTTGGTCAGTTTCTCCTCCAACACACATGTTTGGTTAATCAAGCCGACCCCTTTTGAGACAAGGCCTAGTAACCGAAGCCCGCTCGGATCATGACACTGTCTTGCAGATCGAGGTTATCCGCGGGAGATTCTTTGAACAAGATTTCGCGTTGGAATACATAGCCGACTTCGAGAAACCCTATACGTCGTCCATCCCGCATCTGATCGTTGCGTCCCCACTCTAGACCTAGAACCAATCGCAAATCGTTGATGTCGATCGACTCTTTGGCGCCAGATTTGCGTTTTACTGTCCAGGCCCCGCCACCATAGTAGCCTCCTACATACCACCAGGAATCCATGGTTCCCACGGTAGCCAGATAATGAGCCAACTTAGGCTCAGGAAAGAACAAATCAAACCGTGTTTCAGGGTTGGGTTGCCACAGAATTCCACCGGCGGGCAATAGTTTGACTTTGTTTCGATCAAGGTAGATGGCACCTAATTTCAGTGTGGCAGCAGGCGTCAAGCGTATTCGCCCGAGTGCTCGTCCCATGATCCGCAAGCTGTCCGTTGTGTTGGCTTCAAAATCGCTGAACCAGCCGACTCGCAACCCTAGTTCTGCACCTATGATGCGTGCTGGATCCGACTGCCAACCTGCGTCGACAAAGGCCGAGTAAGCGATCGCTGGCAAGTCAGCCGCTGTTTTGTGCGGCCCATCCCACTGATGCACCGAGAACGATGGCAGGATGTACACGGGCTGCGTCGAGTACAAGAAATTGGGAAACGCAAATGCGAGCGCCACGTCGCTATCATTGATCTGCAGCGCTTCGGGATCTTTACTACCATAGATCCATGCGTGTCGAAATCGCGGCCCTTGAAACAATCTCAGGACCTGGGGGTAGGCGGGAGAGCCATTGAATACTGAACCCTGCGGATTCCAGTTGCCCCACGAACCTCCCGGAGGAAGCACGAGGTTGCCCGGTGGACTAAGTGTTCCAGGCTGGCCATAGGTCGCACCGCCGTTGCCGCCAAACAGGCTCCCAAACCAACTCCCCACTCCGCCACTTTGTCCATATCCGTTTTGTGGATAGGCGCCTGGGAATAGCGCGGAGGGACTGCTGTTGGGGAACGCGCCGGGCGGATAGGCCGATGGGTTGGTGTAGGGGTAGGTACCAAGAATCCCGCTTTGCCCTACTCCAGGCAATGAAGGCGCGGCACCGTTGTAGCCCGGATAGCCAGAATTCACCGGCGCGTTGAATGCGGGCGTAGCGCCCAGTGTTGGAGCAGCGCCGTATGCCCCAGGTGCTGCATAACCAGGTGCCGCTCCGAAGTTTGGCGTAGGACCATAAACACCGGGCTGAACCGGTGGTGCTCCACCGAGGCTGGGTGCCACGGAACCAGGTGTCGCATAGGGGTTCGTTTGCGGAAAGTTCGGTGTTGTGACTTGTCTAGTGGAGTAAGCGTCGAACTGTGCCGTTCCTAAGCCTGTAGAGGGATACAATGGACTCGATGAATTAAGCGGTACCATCACTGGCCCGCCAGTCGGGCCTCCCAAGGATGTGGTGTTTTGAACCATCGACCCAACGGGCCGGAGGCCATTGCCAGTCGGTGTTGGAAATTGAATGCGTTGCTGCCCTAACGCGGGCATAGAAAACGCCAGCGCGGCTGTCATGACAGATGCTAGTATGACTTGAAATCGCATCAACCGAGCCGGTAATTTGGTTTGTGCTGCGTTCGCCTTAGGCGAAAAATCGTCCGAGGTTTACGCAACACCACAGATAGCTGCTTGCCGGAAAGACTCTGGCACGGCTATGGTTGGTAGCTGAGACAGCTGTCAAGCGTCAATAGGTTTTCGCTTTTTTGGATGCAATTGCGTGTCGAACTTTAACCAAACTTTTAAAAAAATAATTGCTGTCATCTGGGCCTCGCCCTACAGTTTACTAGGGCTGCTGATCGGCACTTTGGGTATTTTAAGCGGTGGAAGAGGAAGGCTTAAGAACGGCGCGGTGGAGTTCTACGGTGGCGGCACGGAGTGGTTCGTCAGGCGACTACCGCCGGGCATTCATACTGCAGGCTTTACCTTGGGGCACGTCATCTTGGGTCAATCCGATGCAGGCCTGGATCGCGTTGCCCAACACGAACGCGTTCATATACGGCAGTTCGAAACATGGGGTCCATTGATGGGCCCAGCCTATTTGCTAGCGTCCGCTTGGATGTGGAGCACCGGTCGCGACTACTATCTCGATAATCCCTTCGAGGTCGAAGCCTATCGCGAGGCTCCCTAGTTACAGCTTTGTCCAGATTAGGTTTTACGGTAGGCGACGACCACCCTTCGAAGTAGTGAACCCCGGCATGACGGGAAAGAACAAAGTCATGCTGCTTATTTACAACTTCGAGTTGCACACACGCCCTTCGAGTACTCAGTGGCGTGCCAGCCACTTCGACGAATCGATCTTGAGTTTGGTACGCAATTCGCTGATACTGCGGATTAGTTCTTAAGTAGGGTAAGCTTCCTGCTTGCCCCAACAACAGACAGCAACTTACGCAAGCTGCAAGCTTACGCCACGGAAACCCCATGAAATCGATGCGACAGCTGGATATCCGAAGTTGGGAAAAACGCGAAGAGTTGCTGCTCGCGCCCTACGCAATGTTTGCCA
>JANLQO010000420.1:0-5760 GCA_031367855.1 Planctomycetia bacterium
CACCCAGTTGCCAATCCAGTAATGCAAACAGTCGAGCATGCTTTGACTGGGCATCTCACCATTCGAGCCAAGATAGAGTTGAATGCGGTGACCGTCGTCGTCGATGGATTTCCCCCAGCCAACCTCTGGAATAAAGTCAAAAGTAGCCAGCTCAGGATGATCGTAAAGGACATCCGGAAGTGTTGGACGTGCGAAGTAGAAGCGGCGCCCTTCGCGGCTAAGGTGCATCCGGTTGTTCCTGGTTTTTTTGAACCGGGCAACGCGCATGCAGTTTAATCGAGCGTGTCGACATTCCGCAAATCATTTCGCACGTTCAGCGCTCGCGAACACTTTCGAAGCCGTAGTCTCGGCATTACCTACTTTGCATCCAACTCAATTGTCCAGCCACAGCGTGGCGACATTTGCCTAGCCCCGGGTGAGCGCGGCGAGCCTCTGGGCGAGCCAAGCGTAACCCGGGGTCATCGCGGGGAAGGCTTGGCGGTGAGCGTCTTATGCCGCCATTTCAAGAGTCGCAAATCGAACCGCAACATCAGTTACCGCCCCCATTGTTTGTTTGAAGTCGTTCCCCGTTTGCCAACCCAAGCTTGGTGCCAGCCCAAAAACAGTTGAGGACAACTGTTCTACAACCTTGCGTCCGTAACATCGCCCGACAAATCCTACGAAGCAATAGTCGACTACGCCACAAGTTCGCGCTCGGGGCTTTCGGCGGAATGGTCTTGAACCAGGAACGGCCGCGGTAACTCAGCCGCCGCGACCAGCGGTGCCTGAGCAATTGTTTTATAATCGCTGGTTTTTGAACTCGGCGCTGATGCCAGCAATGTAGCCGATCCATCGACATGCACGCAAACAAATTTAACGCGGTGTTGGCATTGATGTTAGTACAGGCAGCGTCACGCGAAATGTTATGTCTTTATACGCGATGTCTGAAACCCATTGTAACGTGGTTTTATATGCTAGCGGATTCATGAGCTGCTAAGCACCACTGTCTTTCAAGATCCAAGAATTTCCCAAACAACCATCCGGTACCAATTTCGTTGAGGTTCAAATCGCCGCGCGACGACTCGTAATCGGCCTGAATTGCTTCTGCATATAAGTGCGGCGGTAAGCGAAGGCAATATGACATGCCAACACCGAAGGCGAACACAACCGCAGTATCCAATCGAACAAGAATTGGCGTTCCTAGAAGTACCCACTGACACTTTTCGGGAAGTACCGACGCCAATTCATTCCAAAGACGAATCACGATGTCCGGGTGGACTCCGTCAACGTCACCTGGGGGCTGTGCTTGCGTGCGGGGAAAAGTCGCTAGTCGCTCGGCGCGTTCCTGGAGAAAGTGAATGAGACCTGCGTTTTCACCACATTGAAGGATGGTGGACAATTCTACTGCGCTTCCGCTCTGTTGTGGGGCCACGTAACGAATCGCGATCTATCCGCCTGTAGGACGCGGGGGGGATAGTCGCTTGTTGAACTTTGTCGCTGTTAGCGGGGGCGACAGGGTTGTCTATGCAGATTCTATCCGACCAGCGGTGCCCGAGCAATTGTTCTAAAATCGCGGGGGGATATGGCTATACCAGTTGGGACGATGAGACGAGTTCATGATGTCATGCCAGTCGAGCCGACCGTCGCCGTTGAGGAGTTCATGCGTCGATTCCTTCAGCACGTCTTACCACGCGGCTTGCAGAAAGTAAGTTCGCTGACAACTTGAATTCGATCTACTGCTTGTGAGGGCTAAAAAAGAACGATTTGCAAAAGTCAAATGGTGTCAAAGCGGCTGATCTCTGGTTTTCAATGGTTCCGCAAGCCATTCCAACATGGCTCCGCCTTCATAAGTCTCTACGCTGACCGAATCGAATTTACGAAGCTGTTCCACTGCCGCAGCGTCACCATCGCGTTCGGCTGTTTGTATCAATTCAGATACAAAGCGTTTTATGGCTCCCGAGTAGCGAAAGGATCCTTCCAACGAAGTGCTGACTCCAGAAGCAAGTGCAGCGATTCCTGCGACGAAGATAACGAACAAGGGACCAGCAATCCGACGCATCCACGGTTTGTTCGCAACCTCTCCGACGATCCAAAGGAAAGCAAGTGTAAGTGTCAATAACAGCGTAAGTGTTGGCATTGAGGATTCTCCTTAAGCCAGCTCGGCGCTTTCTTGCTGGACTGCTCGAAGCCCAAGCGTGGAATCTTGGGTCGGCGGAAGTAGATGGCAAGCATTTATGACAGTATCGCGTTAACCACTTTCCCGTGCACGTCGGTCAATCGATAACGCCGGCCTTGATACTTGTAAGTCAGGCGTTCATGATCGATGCCGAGTACATGGAGCAGTGTGGCGTTGAGGTCATGAATGTGAACTGGGTTCTCGACGATGTTGTAGCTGTATTCGTCTGTCTGCCCGTAACTCATTCCAGGTTTGATACCGCCACCCGCCATCCACATCGAAAAGCAGCGTGGATGATGGTCGCGGCCGTAGTTCTTCTCGGTCAGTTTCCCTTGACTGTAAGCGGTGCGACCAAACTCGCCGCCCAGTACCACCAGCGTATCGTCGAGCAAACCTCGCCGCTTGAGGTCAGTGACGAGAGCCGCGGAGGCTTGATCGATATCGCGGCACTGGGTCGAAATTCCGGCTGGCAATCCGCCATGCTGGTCCCAGCCTTTGTGGAACAATTGCACGCAGCGGACGTCGCGCTCAATCAATCGCCGCGCGAGCAAACAATTTGCCGCAAACGTTCCGGGCACCCGCGCATCGGGACCGTACAGTTGGAACACTTCCTCCGGCTCGTTGCTAACGTCAGCTACTTCTGGCACAGAGGACTGCATTCGAAAGGCCATCTCGCTCTGCGCCACGCGAGCTTCAATGATTGGGTCCAGCCGTTCCGCCAATTCGATTTGGTGTAACTCGTTGATTCGGTCAAGCATTTTGCGGCGACTTGCCGAAGTGACGCCATCCGGATTGCTCAAGTAGAGTACCGGATCGGCTCCGGCACGGAACTGAACACCCTGATGATTCGACGGTAAAAAACCGCTGCCCCACAGCCTCGCGTATAATGGTTGGTCCGCTTTGTTCTTGGTGACTAGCACACAGAATGATGGAAGATTTTCATTGGTCGACCCAAGCCCATAGTCTAACCAGGCTCCCAGCGACGGACGGCCAGCGATCTGCGAACCGGTTTGGATAAACGTAATCGCAGGATCGTGATTGATAGCTTCGGTAAAGACCGACTTGATGATGCACAAGTCATCGGCGATCCCGGCCGTGTGGGGCAACAGATCGCTGATCCAGGCTCCAGATTTGCCGTGTTGATGAAAGTCAAAGACTGAGCCTGCAATGGGCAAGCTCGCCTGGTTGCCCGACATACCGGTCAGTCTCTGTCCCATCCGCACGCTGGCAGGCAACTCCTTGCCATGGTCAAGTCGCAGTTGTGGCTTGTAGTCAAACGTTTCGATCTGCGACGGTCCGCCGCTCATAAACAGATAAACGATCCGTTTCGCACGCGGCTTGTGATGGATCGTCGGTACGGTGACGACATTGTCATCGGCAGCCCCGAGCGACGGCAGTAGCCCGGCGAGTGCCGCTGTTCCGACGCCCAGGCTGGAGCGGCCAAAAAAATGTCGGCGAGTCAATTGTTGTGCGAGGTTCGGTTGCATAGTGGTATCAGTGGAACCTTCGAGTTTCAAAAAACCTAGTGCTCTAGGAAAGGCATGAGCACTCCGAAGAGTGCTCATCGTGCAATATTAATAACCCGCTCAGCCAATGCGAGCTCTACTTCTTCGACTCGGTCGTCTTGGCACCCTTTTTCTTGTCGGCCTTGGGCTTCATGCCCTTCTTGTCGTTCTTTTGACTGTTATTACCTTTTCCCATGATTATTCTCCATATGCATCGAGTGACGAACTGAAACGAAGTGACGGTACCGCCGATTACTGTATAGCAGATCGACCCGAAACCGAAAAGTCAAATTCGTGTTTACCCTGCGAATTTGCAAGCTTGCGAGCGATCAATTCGCGGTGGGCGGTGCCTTGGGTAAGCGAAAGTGCGTCGGTCCAATGTGCGATCGCTTCGGTGTTTTTTCCCAGTCGATGGTAGGCCTCGGCGACCGCGCAGTCCCACCACGGTCGTAAGCGAATGCGATCGCTCTCGGGAATATCGATCAGTCGCTCGAGGCCGGCTTCCGGACCGGCGACGAACGACCAAGCTATAGCTTGATTGAGTCGAATCATTGGACTTGGACACAGCCGCTCGAGGGCTAGATAAAGCTCTACAACCCGCGGCCACTCGATCGCTTCGAAAGTTGTCGCGCGACAGTGTTCCCAGGCGATTGCGGATTCGATGTGGAAGCGAGAAAGCTGATTGGTCTCAGTCGAATGGGCCATCCACTGCATCGCTTCACGAATCAAGCTCCAATTCCATCTTGAACGGTCTTGCGATTCGAGCAACACGATCGCCCCGTTGGTGTCGACGCGAGCATCAAAACGAGCCGCGTGCATGAGCATCAACGCCAACAGCGCGGCGCTCGAAGCGGGGGCGAGCTGCGTGTGCTGGATCAACATGCGAGCCAGTCGAATCGCTTCGTCACAGAGATCTTTACGCAGCGCGACATCGCCAGATGAAGATGAGTAACCTTCGTTAAACAGCAGATAGATTGTCGACTGTACCGCTGCTAGTCTCGGTTCCATCGAGTGCCGATTGAGATCAGCAATCTCGATACCACACTCGCGCAATTTCTCTTTGGCTCGCGTGATTCGTTTCTCGGCGTTCGACTTTGTTATCAAGAAAGCCGTCGCGATTTCTTCGGTACTGAATCCGCTGACCGTCTTAAGCGCGATCGCCACACTCGACTCAAGCGGAATACTTGGGTGGCAGCAAAGGAAAAGAAATCGTAGCGAAGAGTCTTCAACCTCGGCAGTGTTTACAACTGGATCGTCCTCCGCCAGGAAGGCGTGCTCTAGTGAATTCTCGGCAACGATTCGCTTTTCAACTTGTGCGCGGCGTATCGAATCGATCGCCAGATTGCGGGCAGTGCGATACAACCAAGCGGCGGGATCGGTTGGCACGCCCTTTTGCGCCCACGCATGAATGGCTTTGGCCAAAGCGGCTTGCACCACATCTTCGACCAATTCAAGGTTACGAACTCCGAGGGCACGAGTAAGTACCGCTACTAGGCGCCCATACTCGTGCCGAAAACAGTGTTCAACTAGCGCTCTGTTCGAATCGGTTTGCATCTGCTCAGTTGTAACCCGCGAATTGCCGGATTTCGATTGCGCCTCCGATTTTGGCGATCGGACAGGCGCGTGCGATCTCAACAGCGCCTTCGTACGTCTCCGCGTCGATAACGGAGTAGCCGCCGATGACCTCTTTGGCTTCGACATAGGGTCCGTTAGCGACTTCGCCGCTCGGCTTCAGCACGCGACCAGTTGGCAACAATGCGTCGCCGCCATCGAGGATCTTTGGACCAAATGGCTGAAACCACTCGCCCCACATCGCCAGGAATCCTTGCATTTCCTCGGGCGAGGGTTGTGACTGCGGTGTAGCTGCATCGCGATAAATCAATAGAAACTTTGCCATGGTGGTACTCCCCAATAAAAATGCCCAGTCGTGGTGGCGAGGAACTTATCCACTCGCCCAAGACCACTTGTCAGCGAGCAACCACCGACGTGGCAGTTGCTTAATGGGATATCGACGAACAAAAATCGGCCCGCCGGACAGAATAATCGGAAATTTTGTTAAGTGTATAGGCACCCTACGCTACGAAATAGCCGCGCACGCAG
>JANLQO010000433.1:0-2670 GCA_031367855.1 Planctomycetia bacterium
CTTGACTCAACCCATCGACGAAGTCTGGAAGACGCTCAACAGCAAGCTTCGCGGGCATTATCAGTACTATGGGATCAATGACAATTGGCCGAGTCTGATAAAGTACCAAGAGGCAGCGAAGCGATTCGCTTACCGCTGGATTTGTCGACGCAGCCAGAAAGGTCGCATCAGTCTCCGTAAGTACGGTGAGTACTTGAAACGCAATCCGCTCGCTGGTCCATCCCGCTTAAGTGATCTGATCGCCAAGGGACGTACGTTAGCGGCAGCCATGCATCGGTAGACAAGTGATAGCTGGGAGCCGGATGCGTTAACAGCGCACGTCCGGTTCTGAGAGGGTGCGGACATCAATTGAGCAAGGATGATATAATGTGGCACCGCCAGGAAACTAGGCGGCAAACAGAGAAAACAAACCACATGCCTAAACTCAAGAGAATCCAAACTACTCGCCCGAAGTTGCGAGTAAGGTCATTTTCCAATGGTGGCTCAATCCCTCGCAACATCGGTGATTTTAGACCGTTATCGGGCTAACACTATCGCTTAGGCAATCTGATGCGTGCTCGTAAAACCTGTGTCAACCAGATGGCGAACTTGGCAGTTCAACATTTGGAGCGCAACACATCGATTCTTGCCGATCAAACGGCCGATCGTCTACGAGTTGCGTCGGCTGTTCGGAACGCGAAACCGTATCTGATTGCGCTCGACGCACTAGAGCTAGAGCTCGTCACAGACTTCGGCATGAGTCCGTGGTACTCTGGGACTGATCTTCACAGCGAGATAGCATCTGATCCAATTGAAGACGGCGGTTTTGTTCAAGAGTTGCTAGCACATTCCATCCACCATCAGGTTTCTCACGGAGACGCCGCCGATGTGGTGTTTCCTGACGCGATGGCCTCAAAAGGTGACCCGTTTGTCAACAACGGTGAATCAGAGCTGGCTTTTTGCGGTAACCGTGTGTTTTACGTCGTGCGGTACGATGATGACGTGCATTCGTGGCAATCGCTATTTGAAGACGCGCTGCGCGCAGCGTCCAATGCCGGGGCGTTTGACATTGGATTCTGCACGACCACGCGACTTACCGACAATAATGAGTGGACTCAAGAGCAGTTAAACGGCATGATTGAGGAAGCTTCGTGCGTGTTCGCGGCCGCGCTAGATGGCGAGGGCTACTTGGTTTGGGAGCTCTAGTGTAAATTGTCTCGCTTACTAAATTGCCCGATAACCAACCAATGCACGCGAGTTGCGGGTCGCGCGTTTTTCAATCGTAAGATCACTCGCCGCAACCGCGTGATTGGTGCCGTTCTCCCATAGAGAAATCATGCAGCTCACTGTCGTTCTTGACTCGAACATCTGGTTGAATGAGCAGATGCTTCGGCACAGCGTCGGGAGTGCAGTTCGCTTTTTCCTTCGCAGACAGAATGCCCGTGTGGTTGTACCAGAAGTAGTCCGACGAGAGGTCGAACTACATCTGGAAAACGAACTGAAGGAGCTTGCGACATGCCTCCGGGAAAAGCATAGGCGTCTGTTGAGCCTTGTTGGTCAACTCAAAGAACAAGTCCTGCCAACAGACGAGGAGCTAAAACGAGCCGTGTTGAGCGCATTCGCTAAAGCGGGAATCGAAATATCCGACCTTCCATTTTCCCTCGAATCTGCACGATCGTCGTTTGAGAAGGTCATTCGATCCGAGCCTCCTAGTGGACCGAAGAATCAGCAATTCAAGGATGGTGTGATCTGGTCGGACTGCCTGATTCTCGCCGAGGATTCCCCAGTACTCTTCGTGACGCAGGACAAGGCGTTCTACAAAGACAGAGAATACAGTAAGGGGCTCGCAGAGAACCTTTCTCGCGAGGCCCAAAGTGTACCCCATAAGATTTCGATCGCTCACGAGATCAATGCGATTCTTGAGCGGATCGGTAGCCCGGTTCAGATTGATTACGCTGGCCTACATAAGCTCTACTACCCGACAATTCGGGATGAAACTGAGAGACTCATTGGTTCGGAGGGATACGTGCTCGGTGAATTACTGGCGGGTGAGCATTCAGCGTTTGCAACAAACGATCCACGTGTTGGGCATGTCGAGTTTTCCCTTCGGTATAAGTGCATTCATCCAGCGCAGGCTGTTGGGTTGCTCGTCGCAAAGGGAGAGTGCGTAATTGATTCCGTGACGGGTGAACTCTCCGAGTTTCGGAATCGAGGTGAAGACTTCCAGTACGTCAATTCTGACGGTGAACAAGAAAAACGCAACATTGTATTCGGTGCAGGTAACATCGTGCTTGGCCACCGTACAGTTCAACATTCCGTCCGTGCTCTTCTGGATGGCCACTAAGAAGGGCGAACCATCGCATGCACGGGAGCGGCGGTGGCCAGCGGATCATGAAATCAACGTCAACTCCCGCCGCCCCGTGATGCGGGGCATTATTTGGCTGAGAATGTCGCATGCAAATGGAAATTACCTATGGCATTTTCGACGACGAAGCCGATCACATCATCGCGATGGTTCACGATCACCTGCCGCTCGATTCGATCGTTGCTACACCGTGTCCAGCGTGCGGAGCAAACATGGTGGTCGCGTTCAACGAAGACGGCACTGCATTCTCGCTCAACTGCAAGGGCGATCCGCTACACATCACGAAACAACAGAATATTGACAATCCACCGCTGTGGTGGCAACAG
>JANLQO010000466.1:0-7835 GCA_031367855.1 Planctomycetia bacterium
CCAAACGATTCGCGGCGAGTTCAAAGCCATTGGATGAACCACATACAATGAACGGCCACAACTCCCAACGATGGATTCGCAATTCAAGGTCTAACTCGTTACGATGTTTAACAATGGAAAGCGAAATTGTCCCGTGAAAGAGATCGCCATGATTGCTAGAGCATCGTTGATCGCTGTTTACATTTTGTCGCTGGTGTCGAGTACGGTTTGTTGCGCCGATACTCCCGGGAGCTATGATGTTGATGTGTCGGTCGATGTCATGGTTGCCATGCGCGATGGCGTCCAGCTTGCGACAGACATTTATCGCCCAGTTCGCGATGGAAAACCAATTGATGAAAAGACGGCGGTAATACTGACGAGAACGCCGTATGACAAAGGCAACGGAAAGTCTGCCGATGCACGGTACTTTGCGTCTCATGGCTATACAGCGATCATTCAAGATACGCGCGGTCGTTACAAGTCGGAGGGAGTTTGGCGTTGGTTGCTGGATGATGGAGCAGATGGCGTTGACACAGCGGAGTGGATCGCCAAACAGTCTTGGTCCGATGGCCGAATAGGTATGATGGGAACCAGTTATGTGGGCGGGACTCAGCACGCGCTGGCAATCTCCGGTTCACCCTATTTGAAAACGATTATTCCAGTGGACGCTGTTTCCAATATGGGCCGCCAGAGTATGCGGAATGGCGGCGCATTTGAGTTGCGGTTCTGGAACTGGATTATGATGAACGCAGGCAAAGGAAGTTCGGCATCTCAGGATCCGGCGCGGGCACCAGCCCTGTTGAAAATGGCTGATCAACGTCTGGCATACCTGTTCCAATTGCCGCTGCGTCCGGGGACGACTCCCCTGAAGCTTGCCCCTGAGTACGAATCTTGGCTGGTCGGAGCAATGCGAAACGGTGCCAATAACGACTATTGGCGCCAGAACAACATTGTCGACTATCCAGAGCATTATCAGGACATTCCGGTCTATCTAGTCGGCGGCTGGTACGATTCCTGGGCGGGCAATACGACGACGAACTTTATGACGCTCAGCCGGCAACTGAAAAGCGACGTATACTTGATGATGGGACCTTGGATACATGGGGCTCAAAACGCTTACACGCATGGCCAGGTCAGTTTTGGCACAGACGCCGCAATCGGTGAACCGCTGGCTTGGAGAAAAGTCTGGTTCGATCGTTGGCTCAAGGACCAGAGAGAACCACTAAGCAAATCTGAGCCATTCAAAACCAAAGTCCGCATATTTGTTATGGGAACTGGCGATGGATCTAAAGACGCGAATGGCCGATTGGTCCACGGAGGGTATTGGAGAGACGAACTGGAGTGGCCGCCCGCCCGCGCCAAATCTACGCCGTTCTATATTCGTTCAGAAGGAATCCTTTCCACCAGTTTAGCCCAATCGCAGTCTGGAGCCGCAGCGACATCTTTCACTTACGATCCCGCCAATCCCGTGCCGACGATCGGTGGCAACATTTCATCGGGCACCGATATTCTGTTGCAAGGTGCTTGGGATCAGCGAGGTGGAGAGCATGTATGGAATTTCAAGGCACCCATACCGCTTTCTGCTCGTAACGATGTGCTGGTATTTCAAACCGCTCCACTCGAGCAAGATACGGAAGTCACCGGCGAAATCGAAGTCAAGCTATGGGTCTCCTCGTCAGCACCCGATACCGATTTTACGGCCAAGTTGATTGATTGTTATCCGCCCAGTGCCAGTTTTCCGGGCGGTTTTGATTTGAACATTGGCGACGGAATTCTTCGCGCTCGATTTCGAGATTCTCTGAAGCAAGAGTCGCTGATGAAACCAGGCGAGATCTATCCGATTACGATCAGGCTTTATCCTACATCCAACGTTTTCAAACTAGGGCATCGCATCCGTGTCGATATTTCAAGCAGCAATTTTCCAAGATTTGACGTCAATCCGAATACTGGCGAACCACTCAATGAACATCGACAAAGTCAAATCGCTGTAAATAGCGTGTTTCACGATGCTCAACATCCGTCACATATCCTATTGCCCGTAATACCTGCGGTCCAATAATTCCTTCAAGCTATCAAATAACGCACGCAGTAGGTAAAGCGGGGGAACGCTACATTAGTCGGAATTCCGGCGACCGCTGGGGAACAAGGTCCGCTATAATTGACTATCAGCTAGTCTTTTCAATACCCCCCAAATCGGCAACTTGAGTCTGAGCGTGATGAAATCCTTTACTTCGGCGATCTTGATTGTGCTGGCTACGCTTCCGAGTGCTCGTAGTTTGCCCGGGCAGTCGGTCGGAGACGCTCCTGCAGACTCGCAGCGATTGGCAGCGATGGAGTTGCTGAAAAGCAACTGCTTTGATTGTCACGGCGGTGGCGAGAGCGAAGGGAGTTTGCAAATCGATAGTTTGCTGGAGCAGTCCGATTCGCCAGCGACGCGTGCGCGGTGGTGGAAAGTGCTTAACAATGTGAGGGCGGGAACGATGCCTCCGTCCGATTCGGGTGCGAAGCTGTCGGCCGACGAATCGGCTCCGCTGCTCAACTGGTTGAAGTACTCGGCGATGGGGATTGACTCGAAAAACCCGGATCCGGGTCGACCCACAGCTCGCCGTTTGAGTCGTCGCGAATATGCGAATACGATTCGCGACTTAGTCGGCATCGAATTCAACGCTGACGTGATGTTCCCGCCTGATGACAGCGGATTTGGATTTGACAATATTGGTGACGCGCAAAGCCTTTCGCTAATGTTGCTCGAAAAGTATCTATCCGCCGCCAAAGAGATCGTTGACAAGGCGGTGCCGACGGTTTGTAAGGTCGTTTCGCGGCAGTCTCTCAAGCCAACCGATTTTCGTAGCCCAGATCGTGAGAGCCCAGATCGTGAGAGAACGGGCGACAACATGCGCACCGACAAATCGCACGATGTCGTGCGCAATGTTCGTATTGAGGAAGAGGGTCAATACCGGATCAATGTTGAACTTAAGGAACACGGTTCATTCGAGTTCAATCCGCAACGGACGCATCTGAAGTTTGTGCTTGACGGAAACACGGTCCACGAAGCCGAATACGGTTGGGACGAAGCCAAGCGGACGAAGCTGAGTTTTCCCATCGACTGGATGGCTGGTGAACATGAGCTGCGATTCTTGTTAGAGCCGATCGATTTGCCCGCTGAAACGAAAGTGACTGCGGATTCGTATGCCGAAATTGACGTGGATGCGGTGGTCATCGAAGGTCCGACGGAAGAAGCGAAGTGGAAGCATCCGGCGGGCTACGATCGCTTCTTTGATCGCGATGAACCACCAACCGACGTTGCTCAGCGTCGCGAATATGCGATGCATGTGCTGAGTCGATTTGCCGTCAGAACGTTCCGTCGTCCGGCGGACGATGACACGCTTAATAAACTCGTCGACTTGGCTGAACAGGTCTACACGCAAACTAATATGACCTTTGAGGCGGGCGTTGCTCACGCGATGGTACCGATGCTCGCGTCGCCAAGGTTCCTATTTCGTGTTGACAAAGTTGAAACTGAAACCGACACAAAATTTCCATTGATAGATGAATATTCGCTGGCTTCCCGAATGTCGTACTTTTTGTGGTCGACGATGCCTGATGAAGTGCTGTTCAAGTTAGCCGAGTCACGGCAATTGCGAGCTAATCTGGATGAGCAGATTCAACGCATGTTGGCTGATGAACGTTCGGATGCGTTGGCGGCAAACTTTGTGGGTCAGTGGCTACGGACACGCGACGTGACCAAAACCTCGATCGACCCTGTCGCAGCATTGGGTTTGCAGGCGGAATACGACGAACTGCGAGCAGAGTTTCGCGGGCGCCGCACTCGCAATACGCGGCTAGAAGATGCGCCTCAGGGCGAAGAAGGAAAGCGATTGGCGCGATATCGTGAGATCTCTGAAAAACGAGACTTGCTCGATGGCGAAACTCGGAACGCCATGCGCCGCGAAACCGAAATGCTTTTCGAGACCATCTTCCGCGACAATCGCAGTCTGCTCGACATGATCAAACCGAACTACACCTTCGTAAACGAGAAACTTGCCAAGCTTTACGGTATCGATGGCATCAAAGGTAAAGAGATGCAACGGATAGAATTGCCACCTGGCAGTCCGCGCGGTGGCATACTCGCCCAAGGCACGATGCTGGTCGTTACTTCCAATCCAACGCGGACTTCGCCCGTGAAGCGAGGCTTGTTCGTGCTCGAAAACATTTTGGGCACGCCCACGCCTCCCGCGCCTCCGAATGTGCCCGCTCTGGAAGATTCTGCTGGCAAGTTCGGAGACCGCACACCCAGCGTCCGCGAAGTCCTCGCGCTGCATCGCGAATCAGCACTTTGTGCATCGTGTCATGCACGCATGGATCCGCTGGGCTTAGCGCTGGAGAACTTTAATGCACTCGGCATGTATCGCGGTGTAGAAAATGACCAACCGATCGATGCCGCAGGACAATTAATAACGGGCGAGAAGTTCAGCAACTTACAAGAGCTTAAGCAGGTCATCGCCGGCTCTCGCCGCCTGGATTTCTATCGCTGCTTCATCCAAAAACTCTTGACATATGCAATTGGCAGAGGCCTAAGCTATCAAGACGAACACGTGGTTGACGAATTGGTAAAAAACGCTGATGCCAACGACGGACGACTTCAATTAATCGTTCGCGACGTCATCCTATCCGCACCCTTCCAACGCCAACGACCAATTGACTCAAATCTGCGCGACTTAAAGCAAACGCCTGCTGGAGAACATAGATGATTCAACCATTCAATGCGATTTCACGAGTGAGTCTAAATCGTCGAGCAGTGCTGAGAGGTCTTGGTGTCGCCCTAGCTTTGCCCGCGTTTGAGTCGTTGCAGCGGGGCGCTTTGCAAGCCGGTTCGATCGCTGCCGGCGCGACCACCGCCACCGGCGCTCCACTGCGAATGGCGTTCATGTCGATCCCTAACGGCGTGCAACAAGAGCATTGGTTTCCCACAGGCGATTCACAGAACTGGCAGTTTAACGAATCGATGCTGCCTTTAGAAAATGTCAAGCAGCACCTGCAAGTCGTCTCGGGACTCGACCATGAGAACGCGACCGCCGGACCCGACGGCGCAGGTGACCACGCGCGAGCCAACGCGACGTTCTTGACCGGCGCACGAGCTCGTAAGACCGCGGGCAGCGACATTCATGTGGGCATCTCTGTCGATCAGCTGGCGGCTCAGAAAGTTGGCGACATCACTCGATTTCGTTCGCTGGAATTATCCTGCGATGCGATCCGCAATTCAGGCAGCTGCGATTCCGGTTATGCTTGTGCCTACCAATACAACCTCGCATGGAGTTCGCCGTCCACTCCCGTCACACCTGACGCTAATCCGCGTTCGGTCTTTGAGCGCTTATTCGGTTCGGGCAAGGCTGAGGATCGCAGTAAGAATTACGCCCTGCGGCAAGCGACTCAGCGATCGATTCTCGACTTTGTGTTGGATGACGCCGCCCGCATGCAGCGAGACCTGGGGCAGCAAGATCGTCGCAAACTGGACGAGTATCTCGATGGCGTGCGGAGCATCGAACAACGCATTGCATCCGCCGAACGCTTTGGTCAAATTCCCAACCCTGCGATGCCCACGCCCGACGGCGTTCCGCCCTCTCTGGCCGAACACATTGATATCATGTATGACATCCTGACCGTGGCGTTTCAGACGGATACAACGCGTGTCGCGACGTTGCTGTTGGCCTACGACGGCAGCAATCGCACCTTCCCGGAACTCGGCATCTCGGAAGGTCATCATCACTTGACGCACAATCAGAACGTCGATGAGCTCGCAAAGAAGGTGGCCAAGATCGATCAATTCTATGTTGCGCGATTTGCCCGATTCTTACAACGGTTGAACGAGACGACGGACGTTGATGGAAACTCGCTACTGCATAATTCGATGATCGTCTATGGCGGTGCGATCGCTGACGGTAACCGCCACACTCATAGCAACCTGCCGGTAATCCTCGCCGGACATGGTGGCGGCAAGCTATCAGCCGGGCGTTTCCTCAAAGTCCCTCAGCAACCGATGTCGAATCTTTTTGTGTCGATGCTCAACCACTTTGGTGTCGCGGTAGACCATTTTGGCGATTCGAATGGACACTTGGATACAATCTAATCTGTTTAGTCGACTCCCTTCACAAGCAACCGATCGTCGCTATGCCAATTTTCTCCAGCCGCAAACGCTTCCTCGAATACCTGCAAGAAGTCGAAGATCGGCGCCGCGGCAAGTCGAAAGATGAAGCTGGCGACGGCAAGAAGAAAGCGGCTCGACAACGCACTTTCTGGGAATTGTTAATCGCATTCTGGAAGCAGCTTGGAGAACATCAGGGAAAAATTTTCTTCTCGCTATCGACCCTGACCGTGGCCACGCTGCTGGGGCTCCTGCCTCCCGCTGGAACAAAACTAGCCATCGACTATGTACTGACCGAACCACCGCAACCGATGCCCGGTTGGATAACGTCGGTCGCTGGTTCGTTGTCGCGTCTTCAGTTGCTGTGGTGGATCGCCTGTTCGGTGGCGGTCGTTACGTTGCTGCGCACTGCCATTCACTTGTGGGGGCGCTGGTATGCGACCAAAGCGGTCAACATGGTCCAGTCCGACATTCGTCGCCGCGCTTTCGAGCACTCTTTGCGATTGCCGCTACACCGAATTCAAGCGATGAAGAGCGGCGGTGCGACGAGCCTGATTCGTGAAGATGCTGGCGGTGTCGCCGAGTTGATTTTCAACATGCTCTACAACCCGTGGCAAGCCATCATCCAGTTGCTCGGAAGTCTATGCGTATTGGTGATCGTCGATTGGCGGCTGATGGTCGGCGGCTTGCTCATGCTTCCCGCAGTTTGGATTACCCATCGCACGTGGATTCATCGGGTTCGCCCACTGTATAAAGATATTCGCAATCGTCGCCAGCAGATTGATGCCTCGACAACGGAAGCTTTTGGTGGCATCCGCGTCGTCCGCACCTTCGCTCGCAATCGTACCGAGTCGAGCCGCTTTACGCGCGGCACGCACCTATTGGCGCGGCAACAGTTGATGGTGTGGTGGTCAACTCGCGTCATCGAAGTGGTCTGGGAAGTCCTCATTCCGCTCGCATCCTGCGGTTTGCTGCTCTACGGCGGCTGGCAGATTCTTCAAGGTGACTTGTCGCTCGGCGATTTGATGATGTTCTTGGTGTACTTAACGATGTTGCTCGGACCGATCGCTTCGATCGCCTCCAGCGCCATGCAATTCCAAAACAACTTAGCGGGCCTTGATCGCGTGCTGGATCTGCTGACTGAGCCGGCCGAAGTCGTTGGCAATGCTAATGCTCGCGATCTGCACCGCAGCGATGTTGCCGGCGCAGTACAGTTTGACAACGTGAGTTTTCGCTATCCGAACGTAGAGCAGTTCGTGCTGAGCAACGTGTCGTTTTCCGTCAAAGCGGGCAGCACCGTCGCGCTCGTTGGTCGCAGCGGAGCTGGCAAGACAACCCTCTGCAACTTGGTCGCGAGATTCTACCATCCTACATCCGGAACGATACACTTAGATGGAAACAATCTGAACGACATTCAACTCGAGTCCTATCGCAGATTGTTGGGCGTTGTTGAACAAGATGTCTTTCTCTTTGACGGCACGGTTTATGAGAACATCGCTTACGGTCGACGCGGTGCCACACTGTCCGAAGTCCAAGCCGCCACCGAAGCCGCTGCCGCTCGCGAGTTTGTCGAAGCCCTTCCCCAAGGATTTGAAACATGGATCGGCGAGCGCGGCGTGAAACTGAGCGGCGGCCAGCGTCAACGCTTAGCCATTGCCCGCGCGATTCTCGCTGACCCTCGCATACTGGTCCTCGACGAAGCCACCAGCAACCT
>JANLQO010000470.1:0-4617 GCA_031367855.1 Planctomycetia bacterium
CGCATCTGCCGGATGCGACCATGAAGTACCTGAAGTTTAAGAACGCACGAATTCGCTGACGAAAATGCTTCACAGCGTTGGCCGTTGGCCCTACAATTAATCTCGCTTTCGTTTCCCAGGCCGTTGGCCTGGGCTAGGTAAACTACTGGGCCTTTGGCCTGACGGAACATTGCGGCAAGGGGAATTAAACTTGCGCAAACGTGAATCGTCGCAACAGCAAATTTTTAACACCCCAGGATTAGCCTGGGCTGTTAAAAAACTGGTATTAGCAGCGGATTAGTTTGCGCGGTACCGATTTATGCGGCAAGTTGTTAATCGCAATCAGCCGGAACGCCTTAGCGTCCGGTTAATGGACCCCAACCGGAGGCTAACGCGTTCCTACTGCACAAGCGTTTCCGGAACGCCCGCTAACAAATCGACAACCGCCTGGCGAATGTCCGGCATGCGCATCAGCGATTCTCCGACCAGCATTCCTTGAATATTGTTTTTTTGTAGTTTGAGGGCATCCGCATGAGTGACGATACCGCTTTCGCCGATCACGATGCGATCGAGCGGAATCCGCTTTCGCAGTTGAATCGTGCGTTCAAGGTTTACTTCGAAGGTCGTCAAGTCACGGTTGTTGATACCGATTAATTCGGTACCCGTGTTGAGCACATTGTCTAGATTTGCCGAGTCATGCAACTCAATGAGTGCAAACATTCCGAGTTCACGAATAAGCTGATAAAGCCCTCGGAGTTCCTGGCGACTGAGGCATTCCGCAATAAGCAACACTGCGTCCGCCCCAGCCACGCGGGCTTCGAACACTTGATACGGATGGATCACAAAATCCTTGCGCAGCACCGGCAGTGAAACCGCCAACTTGACCGCTTTCAAGTAGTCGAGATGACCTTGAAAATACTGCACGTCGGTCAGGACGCTTAAGCAGCTTGCGCCCCCAGCCTCATAAGCCTTGGCGATGGCAACGGGGTCAAAGTCTTCACGAATGATACCTTTGGACGGACTTGCCTTCTTAACTTCAGCGATCAGACGTATCGGCGGCGCACTGCGCAAGGGCGCGAGAAAATCTCGCGCTGGCAGAACGGTCTGCGCCGCAGCCATCAGATCTCGCAGCGGTCGTTGCCGAATTGCAATTTCCACCTCTTGCTTTTTGGTTGCGACGATCCGTTGGAGAATGTTCGACATTTTCGGAAGCTCGCTTGGTTGCGAGCATCAATTGGTTTGGATCATTGATGCACGAGGTTTGTATGAAACGGGGTACCCTACAGAGGTTAATGTTTGAAGTGCCGCACTCCGGTAAATATCATCGGGATGCGATGATGATTACAGGCGGCAATGACCTCATCATCACGCCGCGAACCACCGGGTTGAATAATGCCCGCAACCCCAGCTTGCGCCGCAGCTTCGATCGAATCCGGAAAGGGGAAAAACGCATCCGAAGCCAGAATGCTGCCAACCGCGCGATCAGCCGCTTTGCGAATGGAAATCTCGACACTGTCCACGCGACTCATCTGTCCGGCCCCAACTCCCACCAGCGAAGTATCGCGAGCCAGCACAATGGCGTTGCTCTTCACATGCCGTACCATCTCCCATGCGAAGCGCAAATCGTCCAGGAGCGCTTCGGGCAATTGCATCTCGGTGACTGTTTTCCACTGCGTGTGAAACGATGGTAATGTGTCCGCTTCCTGGACAAGGGCTCCGCCCGCCACAAAACGAATCGTGATCTCCGGCACCAACTCGGTAAGCCGCCCCACCTGCATCAAGCGAACATTATCGCGCCACTTGGGTTTTGTTGTGAGGATTCCTACGGCGCCCGCTTCGAAATCCGGCGCGATAATCGCTTCAATAAACCTGCCTGGCTCGGCCAGCACTTCCGCAGTTTCAATATCTACGGTCCGGTTAAAACCGAGCACACTGCCAAATGAACTTACCGGATCGCCATCGAGGGCTTTGCGAGTCGCAGAACCCAGTCGCTCGCAAATCGCTGCGCCGCATGGATTGTTGTGTTTGATGACGACCGCAGCAGGTTGCCCAAAAGCGCGCGCGATCGCCAGCGCACTGTCCAGGTCCAGCATGTTGTTGTACGACAACTCTTTACCATGAACATGCCGTGCATTCACGATGCTGGCAGTGCGATCGCGAGGAATGCGATAGACGGCCCCCTTCTGATGCGGGTTCTCGCCTTGCCGCAACTGATGCTTGCGTTCAAGCCGTACCGTGAGATGGGCTGGGAAATCGCCCTGGGTCGTTTCGCTCCTAAAGTAATCGGCGATCGCTTGATCGTAGTTGCAAGTCATCGCGAACGCTTCAGCAGCCAATTTGCGCCGCAGCGATAACGAGGTGCAGCCCCGAGCTTCAATCTCCGAAAGTATTGAACTGTATTGCTCGGGTCGCGTCGCCACGGCAATCCACTGATGATTCTTCGCAGCCGCTCGAATCAACGACGGGCCACCAATGTCGATCTGCTCAATGGCTTCGTCGCGTGTGACTCCAGTCCGTGCGATCGTAGCCTCGAACGGATAGAGATTCACTACCACTAAATCGATGGCTTGAATGTCCTCGTCCTGCATCGAAAGCAGGTCGCTGGCGTTGTCGCGCCGAGCTAAGATGCCGCCGAAAATCTTAGGATGCAACGTTTTAACTCGGCCGTCCATCATTTCAGGAAAACCGGTGTACTCCGACACATCGATCGCATCGACACCATGATCCATGAGGTGCTTGAAAGTGCCCCCGGTCGAGTAGATTTGAACTCCGTTTGACACCAAGCCTGCAGCAAAATCCACGAGACCAAGTTTGTCACTGCAACTGATGAGGGCTCTGCGGATACGATGCAATTCAGACACCGAGGGTAACTTTCCGTGAAATAGCTTTTTAAGGGGTACCAAACTGATCTCGCCGCCAAAAGTTTTACCATCTTGCGCCGAGAATGGAATTGCGTCGCTGGGGTCAAGTCGAAGAAAAGAAGACACTTCTCGGAGAACACCACCACGTTGTGCCTTCAATCGTACACCACCACAAAAACGCTCGTTCCCAGGCTCCAGCCTGGGAACGCATTGCCTGGAGGCTCCTGCCTCCCGAGCCGCTTATCGCGGAACCGCTCTCGGCAGGCTGGAGTCTGCAATTCATGGGATTCCCAGGCTGGAGCCTACATTTTCTCAGGGATCCAAGCCCGCCCATGCTTGCATTGCCGCTCAGATTTGTTCTGGTAGATTGGGTAAAACACGAAAGGAACTAGGAGCTTTGCCGGTAGCTTGGATTCCAACTCAAGGAGCAGCCGAACATTGTGGGAGTAGCAGACAGAAAAGCGGCTGCGCAGCAGCGGTTTACCAGCGAGGGATCAAATCCAATGGCATCCGATGTTCGCTTGAAAGAGCAATTGCCAGAATTAACCAATTCCATTGTGGCCACCTACACGGCGGCTGACCGCATCAATCACTTGGGACACTGTCCCCTTCCCAAGTACGAAGTGATTATTTCGATCCTCGAAGACCTAAAAGACATACTTTATCCAGGCTTCCGTCGCCGCGAAGGCTTGCACATCGGCAACGTGACCTACCATGTCGGCAACTTGATCGATGGCTTGCACGATAAACTGACGACCCAGATCGGGCGCGCATTGCAACACGACGACCGCGTCAAGCAACACAAAAGCGAGTGCGAGAATCAAGTCGATTACGAAGCCAAAGGGCAAGCGATCGCGATCCACTTCCTGCAACAAATTCCGCGTTTGCGACAGTTACTGGCGACTGACGTCGACGCTGCCTTCGATGGCGACCCTGCTGTCAGCAGCCGCGATGAAATCATTTTCTGCTATCCAGGGCTCGAAGCGATTACCGTCTATCGCATTGCACATGAACTGCGCCGCTTGGGTGTGCCCTTCATACCACGCATGATGACCGAATGGGCGCATCAAAATACAGGGATCGATATCAATCCGGGTGCTGCAATCGGTGAATACTTCTTCATCGATCACGGTACAGGCGTGGTGATTGGCGAGACCTGCGAGATCGGGGCTCACGTCAAGATCTATCAAGGCGTAACGTTGGGCGCGCTGAGCTTTCCCACCGATGCGGATGGCCAATTGATCCGTGGCCAGAAGCGCCATCCTACGATCGAAGACCGCGTCGTGATCTACGCTAACGCCACCATTCTCGGCGGTCGCACAGTTCTGGGCCACGACAGCGTCATCGGTTCTTCGGTCTGGATTACCAGTACTGTTGCGCCGCACACCACCGTCGTGCTCGAAAAACCAAAGTTGCGAGTACGCAATGGTTTGCCCGACGACATGCTGCCAGAAGCGAATTACCAGATCTAAGGTTGCGTGGGGTAAGCATCCTGCTTGCCAGCTTAGATATAGGGTGGGTTGAGGAACGAAACCCACCCTACGCAAGCTGGAAGCTTACGCCACTCTACTCGTCCAGCAACTTGAACAAATTCAATAACATCGCTGCGGGTTCGGTCGCTGATTTTTTGGGGCCGCGCTGAAGATCCCACGCGACGATCCACGTTTGATCCGCTTTCTGCAATCCAAAGTCTGCCGTTAGGTGCTTTTCGAAATCCGGCATGTGTGCAGCGCCGTAAAAAATGCCGATCTTCTTCTTGCCAGCTGCAATCTGCTTT
>JANLQO010000473.1:0-15861 GCA_031367855.1 Planctomycetia bacterium
GGCGTAGGAATTCCAGAAATTTTCGAAGGCTGCAACGAAGCCTGATTTGCGAGTGGCGAGCCATGGGAATTCATCGATGAAAACCACCCGCTTTCGCTTCACATGTGATGGTAGCGAGAGTGAATGTCGAAGCAACTCAAAGGCTTCGAGCCAGTTTTTGGGAAGCACCAGGGGAATCGAAGGAAATGCTTGCCTGAGTGACGTGTGAAAATTCGCCAACTGCATAGCCGTGCTCTGGTCGTGGATCCCCGAGAACTCGAGTACTAAGTGCGATTTCAAGTATTCGCGTATCAGGTATGTTTTCCCCACGCGACGTCGACCATAGACGGCGACCAATTCTGGGTCCTGGGAAGCCACCACGACATCCAACACCCGCTTTTCTGCAATTCGCCCGATGACTTGTTCGCTTGTTGTCATGGTGGTGTTGCCCTGTTTCATTGGTCCCAGCCGGATTCGCGATTTGGCGGATTATAATAAACATACATCGCCAAATCCATGCTTGGAATGCGATATTTGGCGATGTATTATGGAAATACTTGGCCAAAACTAGGACTATAGCGGACGAGACGTCAGCGCTCCCAAGCAAGGGGTGACGTTGTCCACATGTCGCCATTTGGGTCGCCAAAGTTTTTATTTGCCACCCAACGACGCTTTTGCGGACTTTGCTTATGTTCTAGGGCGGTTTGTGCGGCCTAAGGGCTGGCGATTACCGGAAAGCCACTTTAGGTGGCAGATATGGCCATTGCAGCAATCGCTATAACTCTCATAACATTAGACATTCACTTTCGAGAGCGCTCATTTTGTCCGAATTCCTGCCGATTTTCATCTACCTGTTGGCGATTTTAGGCTTTGCTGCCTTCAGCTTAGTCGCTCCTCATGTCGTCGCGCCGCGGAAGAAGAATGCTATCAAAGACATGCCCTACGAATCGGGCATGGATCCGACCGGGGACGCTCGCAAGCCGCTGGATGTGCGGTTCTACCTGATCGCGATTCTATTCCTGGTTTTCGACGTTGAACTTCTGCTAATCTACCCTTATGCCGTCGCTTTCAACGCGCCCGACGGCCTTGGGCACGAATATCGTCCCGTGGTTTTCGGCATCCTCATGCTGCTATTTGCAACCGTCGGACTGGCTTACATTTACGCGCGTAAGAAGGGTATTTTCGGATGGCGGGATCAGCGGTAAATCCGACCAAAGACGGTTTCTTTTTTACGCAACTCGATGCTGCGGCCAACTGGGCTCGCGCTAATAGTTTGTGGCCGATGCCTTTCGCAACCGCGTGCTGCGGTATCGAACTGATGAGCACTGCGGCGAGCAAACATGACTTGTCGCGCTTCGGCAGCGAAGTCATGCGATTTACGCCGCGACAATGCGACCTAATGATTGTTGCTGGGCGCGTGGTAATGAAAATGCTGCCAGTCTTGCAGCGCATCTGGTTGCAGATGCCGGAACCGAAATGGTGTATCTCGATGGGTGCCTGCGCTTGCACTGGAGGCGTATTTGATACCTATGCAGTCGTGCAGGGTGTTGACCGATTTATTCCTGTCGATGTTTACATCCCGGGTTGCCCGCCGCGGCCTGAGCAAGTCATCAAAGCCATTTTGGACATGCAGGAACAAATCAAAAAAACGGGTACCGTTTGGGCCAGTGAATTTGCGGCGCGGAGTGTGCCAACAGGGCCAGCTCGGTTCGACGGCGACGAAGTTTATCGCATCAAGAACCCGCTGCCGTTGACAACGAAAGACATTACTTACACACCAAAGCACTAAAAGCGTTTTCGAAATCAAGCCCGATGCATAAATTTTGAGGTTGCGCGACTCGGATTTATCGTATCCGATGCTTCAGTGAGGACGTTCGAGCCAGCAGACAGCACGAATGCTTGAAGTAGCCTGGGAACTTTGCGTTGAGATTTTTCGATCTGGTAGAGCTTCCTCGCCTCGGGTAACGATTGAATTGCCAATAGAACTAAGGGAATCATTCTTGACAGCCAAAACATCGCGCTCATTGGACGAGTTACTAACGGCTTGGGGCGTTACGTGCCACGAGTTCCGTGGTCAATTGCAAGTTACGATTCCGGCAACCCGTTTTGCCGAAGCGATGAAGCAACTTCGCGACGAAGCTGGTTTCGACATGTTGTCCGATGTGACCGCCGCAGATTTGCTCGAGTACGGGGGCGAGGATCGCTATCGAGTGGTTTATCAGTTGATCAACATGGCCACAGGCAAGCGGCTGGAAGTACGCGTGCATGTAAATGACCCTGAGCCTAAATTGCCTTCGATGTATTACTTGTGGCGTTCTGCGGACTGGCTGGAGCGGGAGGTTTACGACATGTTTGGAGTGGTTTTTGAAGGTCACCCAAACCCTAAGCGTTTACTGTTGCCTGACGAGTTTCAATCGTTTCCCCTGCGAAAGGACTATCCAGTCCAGGGACGTGGCGAGCGTCATAATTTTCCAGTTATCACGCGAGCGGAAAGTTAATCATGCCTTTGAACTTGTTGGATGCGGATTCGGATACCGAGTTTGCCAAGCGTGAGGGGTTGTGGACGCTAAACTTCGGCCCGCAGCACCCGGCCACGCACACCACTTTGCGTTTGGTGCTCGAGCTCGATGGCGAAATGATCATCGACGCGACGCCGGATATCGGCTACTTGCATAGCGGTTTTGAAAAGCTGGGGGAAGTCTTAGACTTCAATCAGTATGTGACCATCGTCGACCGCATGAATTATATTTCGCCGCTGGCCAACGAAATCTCGTGGCATCATACCTGTGAAAAATTGCTGGACCTCGAGCTGACGCCGCGTTGCAGTTACTTGCGAACGATTCTTGCCGAGCTGATGCGGATTCACGATCACTTGCTGTGCGTGGGTGCCTGTATCTTGGACCTTGGCGGTGTGACGTCGATGTTCTACTGCTTGAATGAACGCGAGCGCATTTTTGACATCTGCGAAAAGGCTTCCGGTCAGCGATTTCACACCAGCTTCACACGTGTCGGCGGTTTGCTGTACGACGTTTCGGATGACTGGCTAGCGCTGGTCAAGGACTTTATCACGACGTTTCCTTCGACGCTAAAGGATCTCAACCGGATGGTGATGAAGAATCGAATCTTCATTGAGCGGACTCAGGGAGTCGGTGTTTTGACCCGCGACGAAGCGATCAATGGTGGCGCGACCGGACCGGTGGCGCGGGCGAGCGGTGTTCCGCGCGATTTGCGCCGCGATGAACCGTACCTGGCTTACGGAGATCTCGATTTTGATATAGTGTGCGCCACCGGAGGCGATTGTTTTGCGCGGTTCCAAGTGCGGATGCTGGAGATAGTCGAAAGTTTAAAGATCATCGAGCAGTGTTTGGAGCGATTGCCGAAAGGGCCAATTTACGCTGAAGGCAGCGGTAAAGAGGCGATGCCAGACAAGCGCGAAGTGTACACGAGCATCGAAGGCTTGATTCATCACTTCGAAGCGATCATGCCAAACCGCCAACTGCAACCGCCGCGCGAGAGCTTGTATGCTTGCACCGAGTCGCCCAACGGCGAGTTGGGTTTTTATATCGTTTCCGACGGCACGCTGCGAGCTTATCGGGCTCACACGCGTTCGCCTTCGCTGATTCACTTTGCGTTGTTTCCACAGTTGATTCGCGGTTGCTTACTGAGTGACATCGTGGCTGTGTTAGGGAGTTTAAACATCATCGCTGCAGAGCTGGACCGATGAGCGGATTAACTGAAGTCGCTAAACAAAAGATTCGAGACTTGCTACCATGCTACCCGAGCAAGCAAGCTGTGACGCTACCTGCGCTGCATATCGCTCAGGAAGAGGCTCGCTGTGTAACGCGTGAAGCGGTACGCGAGATCGCGGACATCCTTGAGCTATCACCGGCTCAGATTCATGACACGTTGTCGTTTTACGGATTTTTCAAAGACGAAAAACATCCGCTTGGCGATAATCGCATTTGGGTATGCCGTTCGCTGGCCTGCATGCTTCGCGGCGGCGACGAGTTGCTGGCAGAAGTCTGCGAGCGGCTGCATGTTTCGCCTGGGCAGACGACCGCCGATGGTAAAGCCACGATCGAGTTGGCTGAGTGTTTGGGGGCGTGCGACGGCGCGCCGTGCATTTTGGTCAATGATAAACTGAGATTGCGAATGACTGCCGAAGCGGTGGTTTCACTAGCGGAGGGGCGGGCATGAATTTCGAACCAGTTCTACTTCGGCGGTGGGGTAAACCGAACAGTCAATCATTGGAAACGTATCGCGCCGACGGCGGTTACACAGCGCTGCAGAAAGCGCTGGCCATGGAGCCACCAAGAGTGATCGAAGCGGTTCAAAAATCTGGTTTGCGCGGTCGTGGCGGTGCAGGTTTTAGCACCGGATTAAAGTGGACGTTTTTGCCCAAGGACGTGCAAGGTCCGATTTATTTGTGCATCAATGGTGACGAGAGCGAGCCAGGCACATTCAACAACCGTGTGCTGCTCGAAGAAGACCCACATCAAGTCCTTGAAGGCATTGTGATCTCGGGTTACGCGACGAAGTCGACGACCGCTTACTTGTATCTACGTTACGAATACGGCGATTGTTACCGGGCATGTGAAAAAGCAATTCAAGAGATGTATGCCAACAACTTGCTTGGCAAGAACATCCTGGGTTCCGGTTACAGTCTGGACATTTATCTGCATCGCGGGGCGTGCGCTTACATTTGCGGCGAAGAAACGGGGCTGATCGAAAGCCTTGAAGGTAAACGGGCTTGGCCACGTATCAAGCCGCCGTTTCCTGCGATTGAAGGTGCATTTCGTCGTCCGACGGTTGTGAACAACATTGAAACGATGGCCTGCGTGACGCAGATTTTGGATCGCGGCCCTGAGTGGTTTCAGTCGCTTGGTATTCCATCGGAGCATCCGAAAGATCCCGGCAGCTACGGTCCGAAGCTGTACTGCATCAGTGGACATGTGAACAAACCAGGTTTGGTTGAATTGCCGCTCGGCATTACGGCTCGTGAGTTGATTGACCAACATGCTGGCGGAGTTTGGAAGGGTCGCACAGCGAAAGCGGTCGTGCCTGGAGGAATCAGCATGGGTTTCTTGTCGGCTGACGAGCTCGATACAAAGCTTGATTTTGTGGGGCCTGGGAAAGCAGGGTGCCTTGGATTGGGAACGGCTGCGGTCATCGTGATCGATGATCAGACCAGCATGGTCGACGTGCTGTACAACACTTGCCGCTTTTTTGCTCACGAGTCGTGCGGTCAATGCACGCCGTGTCGCGAAGGAACCGCTTGGTCAGCAAAAATTCTGGCGAGGATTCGTGCTGGTCAGGGAACTTTGAAAGATCTCGATACACTTACGGACATTTCCAATTCAATCGGAATCATGCCAGGTACAACCATATGCGGTTTGGCCGACGGAGCCGCTTGGCCGATCAAGAATGCGCTGAAGAAATTCCGACCCGAATTCGAAGAGTACATCACTAGCGGACGGCGTAGCCAATCGTTCGAGGTCGCCGGTAGCCACTAAGTCATTGCGGAGCGTAGCCACGTGTCAACTGTTTTTATCAACGACATCGAAATCGAAGTTGGACCGAAGGAGAATTTGGTTCAGGCTGCCGAACGCGCTGGAGTCGAGATTCCGCATTACTGCTGGCATCATGACCTAAGCGTCGTGGCAAGCTGCCGGATGTGCTTGGTCGAAGTCGGTGAGAAAAAGCCCGACGGCACGATCGCGATGATCCCCAAGTTGGTGCCGGCTTGTCAGACTCCTGCCAAGCCGAACACCGTGGTGCTGACTAACAGCGAGAGAGTCAAGAAGGCTCAGGCGCAGACGCTCGAGTTCCTGCTGCTGAACCATCCGCTGGACTGTTCGATTTGCGATCAAGCGGGCGAATGCTACTTGCAAGATTATACCTACAAGTTTGGCAACGCGCACAGCCGCTTGAACGAGCCCAAGGTGCAACGCGTTGACAAGTACCACATCGGTGAGCAGATTGCGTTGTTCACTGATCGCTGCGTGATGTGTACGCGCTGTGTGCGTTTCACGCGCGAGATCAGCGGCACGAGCGAGCTGCAAGTCACCAATCGTGGCAGTATGGAAGAGATCGATATTTTCCCCGGCGAGCCGTGCAATAACAAACTAGCTGGCAATGTTGTCGACTTGTGTCCCGTCGGCGCGCTCTGCAGTAAGGATTTTCTGTACAAGAAACGCGTTTGGTGGCTGAAGACGCAAAATAGCGTCTGTCAAGGTTGCAGCACGGGTTGCAGCATCCATGTCGATCAAGAAGACAATCGGCTCTACCGCTTACGACCGCGTGAAAATGAGCTTGCGCAAGGCTCGTTCATGTGCGACGAAGGCCGTTTTGGATGGAAGTATGTTGAGAGCGAATCGCGATTGTTCGGCCCGCGAGTCGGCAAATTGCAGGTGGCTTCGCAACATCACGTCGCACATGTTGGCAACGGCTCTCATGCAAGTGGTAATGGAACAATGGTTTCACATGCGCAAGTCGCTTTGAACGAACTGGCGACCGTGGATCCTTGGCCCAAGGTGCTGGATGAAACGCGACAAGCAATCAAATCGGTGGTTGATTCCGGTGCCGATCGTTTTGCCGTAGTGCTCTCGCCGATGATGTTCTGCGAAGAGGCTTTCATCCTCGCTAAATACATCAAGTCGGTCAATAAAAGGGTTATGTTGGCGCTTGGGGTGGTTCCGCTTGTTGGTGAAGATGACGTTTATCCCAAGGGTCCGAAGGGTGAACCACCGGCCGCAGGTAAGGCGAAGTTCACGATTCGCGCTGAAAAATGTCCGAATCGTTTGGGAGTCGAAGCCGTGTTAAAACACTTCCAGGGTGAAGTGCTTCGCTTTGAGACGATTGCGGACCGACTGAATACGAACAAGCTAGACGGGATGTATTTGGTCGGTGGCTATCCAGACGCTTGGCTGGATGAATCGATGCTCAGCAAATTCGATGGCCTGTCGACTTTGATCGTCCAGGATTTCTTGAATTCGCCACTGACGGATAGGGCGACGATCGTGTTAGCTTCAGCGACCTTTGCAGAGCGCCAAGGAACGGTCGTCAATCATGCCGGTCTCGCGCAAGAAGTACAGCAGTCGATTCGCGGTGCGACCGATGTTCGCCAGGATGGTCGATTGCTATTTGAATTGTCGCAACGGCAAGGAATGTACAACGCCGCATCGATTCGCACTGAGATGGCCAAGGAGATTCCTGCGTTCAGTGCAATTGCTGGTGAGATTGGCGAATTAGGCATCCAGCTTTTTAATACTGTTGAAGGAAAGAGTGCGTAGACATGCTTGCGCAGATTAGCTGGGATGAGATTTGGCCATTGGCTGTTGCGATTGGAATCGTGATGGCGGTGATTCCAGGTCTGGGTTTGTACATGACTTTCATCGAGCGCAAGGCAGCGGCGTACATCCAAGATCGCATTGGTCCGAACCGTGTTGGTCCGCTGGGATTGCTGCAAGCGGTCGCGGACGCGATCAAGATTTTCTTGAAAGAACAGGTAATTCCCAATCATGTCTTCAAGTCGGTGTATTTTGTGGCACCGATCCTGGGTTTGATCTGTGCGATGCTCGGTGCATCAGTAGTACCGTTCGGTCCGACCGATCCGAGTTCGACGGGCGGTTTTCGCGCGATCATCGCTCCGCATGTAGACATCGGTTTGTTATTCCTATTAGCGGTTTCCAGTTTGTCGGCTTACGGTATCGTGCTTGGCGGTTGGGCTTCGAACAATAAGTACAGTATGTTCGGCGCACTCCGATCCTGTGCACAGTTTATAAGTTATGAAATTCCGATGGGACTTTCGTTGCTGGGCGTGATTATGATCACGGGCAGTTTGAATATCGAGCAGATGGTCACCGCGCAAGGTGAAGGGATCACTGGGTGGAATATCTGGTGGCAACCGCTGGCGGCACTGATGTTCTTCACGGCATCGTTGGCCGAAACGAATCGCTTACCGTTCGACTTGCCAGAGTGCGAGCAAGAGTTGGTGGGCGGTTTTCATACTGAGTATGGCGGGATCAAGTTTTCGTTATTTTTCTTGGCTGAGTATACGCACTTGACGACCGTTAGTTTCTTGACGGCGCTGCTGTTCCTAGGCGGATGGAATTTCCCAGGTTTGACTGGGCCGATTGATGCTTCGGTGGCGGGGTATCTACTTCGCTGGTTGGTGCTAGTGATTAAGGTGGCGCTGGTGACGGCGGTGATCATTCAATTGCGTTGGACGTTGCCACGATTCCGCTTCGACCAATTGATGGGGCTTGCTTGGTGCGGCATGATTCCGCTGGCTCTGATGAATTTTGTCGGGGTAGTGACAGTGATGTCTTTTGGATTTTCGAAGTGGTGGTTGGCTCCGTTTTCAATTGCGCTCGTGTTGATCGCGGGTTGGTGGACGGCGAAAACAACCACGGCCAGCATGTCGCGACGAACTGCGTTAGCAAGAGTTTCTCCAGCAGCAAACTGATTGCGAGCTTTCGGGTAATAAACGATGACTAAAGAAAAGACTGTTAAGTGGGCGGAATTGCCGAAGATCGGACTGGCAGAGGCTCTGTACCTGCCAGCGATTATTGACGGTGTTGCGGTCACTCTCAAGCATATGTTTGGCAGTAAAGCGATCACGCGGCAGTATCCGGAAGTCGAGCCCGACATTCCGGCCAACTATCGCGGCGTACATCGCTTGAATCGCGATGACAAAGGACGTGTGAAGTGTGTTGCTTGTTTCCTGTGCGAGACCGCTTGTCCAGCCAAGTGCATCACGATCAAGGCGACCGGTACTGACAAGGACGATCCCAACTGGAATGATCGAGACAAGTACCCGGCATCGTTTGAGATCGACGAGCTGCGTTGTATTTACTGCGGTATGTGCGAAGAAGCCTGTCCGGTGGATGCGATTGAACTGACAACTATTTACGATCTGACCGGACTGACGCGCGAAGAGATGGTTTTTGATAAAGAGAAACTGCTTAGCGTTTACGACGAAACGGTCGCGACGGGCAAGGATCCAGTGCGGACAAAGCGAGGCATGCTCGGCCCAGCCTCGGAGCCGATCGCCAAGAGCGGTTCGGTATCCAAGAATGTCGGTGGGGTGCAATAATGGAGCTTTGGCTGACTTATGCCTTCTGTGCGGTTGCGGTCGTCTTAGCAATCTCTTTCGCATTGATTAAACATCCTGTGCATGCGGCTTTGAGCTTTGCCTGCGTTGTGTTGGCGGCCGCAGGAGTTTATTTATTGCAAGACGCCGCTTTTGTCGCGGCTTCGACGGTCGTTGTTTACGCGGGTGCGACGATCATCATTTTCATGTTTGTGCTCATGTTCGCGCAGCAAACGAATTTGCTCGACTACGATACCCTCAAACAAAATCCGCTTGCGGCTGGCGTGGTTGCGATCGCGCTAGCGGCAACGGTGATCGTTGTCGCGTTGAGAGAATTGCCAACATTGGAAGCCCAGCTTGCCGCCAAGAATCCTGTAGCCGAAGTTGCCGCGAAGGATGCGGCAACAGACATAAAAACGGAAGCGGCAGTCGCTGTGGCCGCTAAGGCTGATCGTTTTACCGTGGCCAAATTGGGCGCGGCGTTTTATACGCGCTACCTGTTGGCAATCGAGATCGCTGGTACGCTGTTGCTGGTCGCGACCCTAGGCGCCGTGGTGATCGCTCAGCGCGAACCCCAAGCGGATGTTAAGGAAACAACGAAACTATGATTAACCCGGCGTTGTTCATTGGACCATGCTTAGTGGCCGTGGGATTGTTCGGCTTCTTGACGCGTCGCAATTTGATTCTGATGTTCCTGTCGCTCGAATTGATGCTGGCCGGAGTGAGTCTGAACTTTGTTGTGTTCGGAAAGATGCATGGCGATTTGGGTGGTCAAGTGTTCGCGATTTTGATTTTGGTCGTCGCGGCGTGTGAAGCGGCGTTGGCGTTGAGTTTGATTGTGGCCTTGGTAAGGTTGCGCGGCACGCTCGATAGTAAAGCCTGGAGTGCGCTACGCGAGTTTCAGTTCGACGATCAAGCGGGTTCCGGTGGTCGCATGGCTGAGGATAAGATTCCTGAGTTGGCTGGACGTGCGGCTGAGGATCATTCGCATCCTGAAGGTTACGAAGATCTGCCAAAACTTACGCCGGCTGGACTCGATCCGCAAACGCGACCTGTTGATTCCGATTTCAAATTGCCTGATTTAGCCGGAAGAGCCTAGCCCTCAGGCTAAGCAAGACAAGAGTAACTATGGATTATTACATCGCTTGGTTGATACCACTGGGACCGCTGGTTGCGGCCGTGGTGGGTAGTATTATCGCTTTTCTGAATCCGCGCGCGAGCTTTGCTCATTTGGTTACGTGGATGGGATTGACGATATCAGCCCTGGCATCGCTATATTGCCTGTTCCGAGTGGATGTCGCCCATGACGTGGTGATCGCGGGCGGATACAACTGGCTGGACTTCGCTCAAATGCGAGTCCCGATTTCATTGCAGCTGGATGCGACAAGTTTGGTGCAGATTTGTGTTGTAACAGTCGTAGGCACATTGGTCGCGTATTACTCTGCGGGCTACATGCATGGTGATAAAGCGTACGCTCGATTCTTTGCGATCTTCAGCGCTTTCGTGTTCTGCATGACGATGTTGGTACTCGCGGATAATCTCCTGGTACTCTATATGTTCTGGGAAGGAGTCGGTCTATGCAGCTACTTGATGATTGGTTTTTGGTACGAGCGTCCCTCGGCGGCCCAAGCGGCGCTCAAAGCGTTTGTGATTAATCGCTTAGCAGATACTGGGTTTTTGTTTGGGATCTTGTTGCTGTGGTTGGGTATTGGGCAGGTGACTACGGCGGATTCGGGAATTGTCTCACGACTGGATTACAAGGTAATTTTTGAAGCGCTGCCGACGTTGGCTTCGTCGCATCCAGATTTGTTGTTCATGGTTGCGGCCATGTTGCTGCTCGGCGCGATCGGCAAGTCGGCGCAGTTTCCACTGCACATTTGGTTGCCGGATGCGATGGAAGGCCCGACACCCGTTAGCGCTTTGATCCACGCGGCGACGATGGTGACCGCTGGCGTGTACCTGATGTGCCGCATGGCGCCTTTAATGGTAATGGTTCCTGGAGTCTTGGTGTTTGCCGGTTGGTTGGGTGCGATCACTGCTCTGCTGGCTGCCTCGGTTGCGTTGTTCCAGGATGATTTGAAGCGAGTCTTGGCGTACTCAACGGTCAGCCAACTCGGTTACATGTTTATGGCGATCAGTTGCGGAGCGGTAGCGGATTTGATGCCACTGGCAGTGATGGCCGCGCTTTTTCACGTGGCGACGCATGCGTTTTTCAAAGCTCTGTTGTTCCTGTCAGCCGGCAATGTGATGCACGCCATGGGCGATGTGATCGATATGCGCAAGTTCAGTGGACTGAAAGGTGTACTACCCAAAACTCATATTCTGTTTTTGGTCGGCGGCGCGGCGTTGGCTGGTATTCCCTTGTTGTCTGGGTTTTGGAGCAAAGACGGAATCCTCGGTCTGCTGGTCGCTGCTCAGCATGATTCACCCTATGCGTTTTCGTTCCAAATTTTCTTCGTCGTGGGTTTGATTACGGCCGGATTGACGGCAATTTACACGAGTCGCGCTTACTACCACACTTTCCAGGGCAAGCCCGTGTTTCCCAAAGAAGCGGGTGATCATCCCCATGAAGCTACGACGCAGATGCTTTTACCATTGGCTGTATTGGCGGTGGGAAGCGTGTTTTTGGGACTAGCAATTGGGCCGACGGGAATGATCGGCGACTACCTGCACGACATTCCGCACTTGGCGGTTGCTGAACACGGCGAGCATCACTCGTGGGTCTTGATCGCCAGCGCTGTGGTGGCGTTGGCGGGTGTCGCAGTGGGCTGTTTGTCCGCTTCACAAGCTTGGACCTTCCGTTCAGCAGGTGAAGTTGGAAAGAGTTTTTCGTCGGCCGGTAAAAATCGTTTCTATATGGATGAAATGATGGCGGCAGCATTTGTACGACCAGCTGAGTTCATTTCAGCGCGAATGAGTGAGCTGGATCTACAAGGCATCGATGGCCTGTGGCGAAAGATTGTCGAATTGCCAAAGAAGGCCGGCTGGGCATTTAGTTTCATGCAACGTGGGCAGTTGGGTGGCTATTCGCTGTTGATGGCGATTGGCTTGGTAGCGTATCTCTTGCTGCTCTCGTTTGGCGGATAGGATCAGAATCGATGTTGCTTTTGGCTTTGATTGGAATTCCGTTAGTGGGTGGCAGTGTACTGCTGGCACTGCGGTCTGGCGGTTTGGAGGATCGCACACGCGAGCAGTTGGCGCTCGCGATAATTGCGATCAGTTTGGTGTTGGGGGTTGTGGTCACTTATCAAGTTTCGCAAGCCGCCCCAATCGGCCAAGCAAGCATCGCGCCGCATATCGAATACAGCCCCAAGTGGATGCGATTCAATTTGGCTGCTGCGCTGGCGACGAATCCCGACGGTTGGCAATTGAGCCTTGGTCTGGATGGTATCGGCGCAGCGATGGTTCTGTTGACGTTGATTGTCGCCACTGCGGTACTGGTGATCGCGCAGAGCACAGTCAGCAAAAATCGCGGTGACTATTTATCGTGGATTTTGATTGCCACGGGTGGCTTGTTGCTTGTTTTTTCCGCGATGGACTTGTTGCTGTTCTACATCGGTTTTGAAATCACCTTGATCCCATTGTTCGCGATGATCGCGGGCTGGGGGGATGCGGACGGATTTGCTGCGGCGAAACGGTTCGTGTTGTACACCCTGCTGGGAAGTATCCCCATGGTGATTGGCTTGTTCGGGATTTGCGAGCTGTACCGCGGTGAAGGCGGTTGGTCGGTGCACATGCCGACACTGGCCGAGCACGCCTCAACGATGGTGCTGACGGCTCAACAAAAGGATTTGCAAGTGTGGGTGTTTCTGCTGTTAGCACTGGGCCTTGGGATCAAGACTGCCATCATTCCGCTGCATACGTGGTTGCCCACAACTTATGCGGCTTCGCATCCGACAACGACGGCCTTCTTGGCCGCGGTGGTATTGAAGATGGGATTGTTTGGATTCGTGCGCTTAGTGCTGCCCTACACGCGGGAAACATGTGAACTACTTGGCCCGGATTTGTTTGGTTGGTTGGGTGCGATTGCGATTGTGGGTGGAGCGCTGGTGGCGCTGGCTCAGAAGGACCTGAGCTTGATGTTTGCGTACAGCAGTCTGTCGCACGTCGGCTTTATCACGATCGGCTTGTTCTCGCTGAGTCACGAGGGGATTGGCGGAGCGACGTTGCAGATGTTTAATCACGGAATTACCACAGTCGCGATGTTCTTGCTGCTGGCTTGCATGTTGGTTCGCCGACCAAGTTTAAGGCTCGACGAAGAAGCGGGCGGGATGGCGACGCAGTTTCCAAGGCTTGGGTTTTTCACCGTGTTTTTTATAATCGCGGCGGCGGGTATGCCCGGCTTGAATAACTTTGTCGGCGAGCTGCTGACGCTGTCTGGAATGATCACCGAGCGACCGGCTGTCACAGGTGTCGCAGTGCTGGGTGTTGTGCTTGGCGCCTGGTATTCCTTCCGGATGTTGCAGTATGTGTTGTTCGGTTCGAGTGACAAGGCGCGAGCAAAGGGTCGCTCATCGACCATTAGTGAAAGCGTAACAGCAGATTTGCCAATAGAACATAAAGCCGTCTTTGGTTCACTGGCGCTGTTGTGTTTGTTCATCGGAGTAATGCCGAACTTGGCTATTGGGCTGTTTAAGTCGGACGTGGAAGGTATCGCTCATGTGTACGCAAGAGAAAAAAGGGGTCAGACACCTTTTCGGCTCGACGCTCAGTCCCCTCAACGATTGATTGACTCGCAGCCGCTTGTGCAAACCGCACCGCTTGGATTGGAAGTAGAAGAATGACTCCGTCAGAGATCGTACAACAACTCGTCGTCGTCATGCCAGCTAACGTACTGTTGCTGGCTGGCGTGTTGGTGTTAACTCTTGGCTTGTTCGGCCAGTTGGCAACCAACCGAAACGTACTGGGCCTGGTGTCCATCATTGGCATGATGGTGGCAGCTTGCTTTGTGTATTCGATGTTACCGATGGCAGCGCCGCCAGCGGGATTGTTTGAATGCGATCGGTTGTTCCTCTCGGCCAGTTGGTTGACTCTGCTGGGCGGTGGACTGGTCATCTTGATTGGCTGGGATTACGTCCCACTGCGGCACGTCTCTGAATATTACAGTTGCGTGTTGTTCATGCTTTCAGGCTTGATGTACACGGCAGCTGCATCGGATTTGACATCGCTGTTCCTCGGCTTGGAGCTGATCAGTATTCCGACGACCGTGTTGCTCGGCGTGGTCGGTTCCAAGAATTCCGGCCGCGAGTCGACGCTCAAGTACTTTACGTTGAGCGCCTTTGCATCAGCGATTTTCTTGTTCGGTTGTTCTTATCTCTATGGTGCCGCCGGTAGCACCTCGCTGGATGCAATCATCTCGAATGAAAGCAACATTGGCTTGACGCGAATCGGATTGGCGATTGCGGTTTGCGGTTTGTTCTTTCGATTGACGGCGGTGCCGTTTCACTTCTATGCACCCGACGTTTTCGCTGGTGCAAGCTTGGCCGTGGTCGGCGGTTTGTCCTTCTTGCCAAAAGTGGCGGGTGTCGTGGGCATTTATAAACTGCTGGTTGGATCGACGCCCGATTTTCAAGCGGGGCTGGCGATTGTGCCGCTACTCCTGGTTGCGGCCGTCGTGACGATGACATTAGGTAATTGTGCAGCGCTTTGGCAAACTTCCATTCGCCGTGTGTTGGCTTATTCGGGTGTGGCTCATAGCGGTTATTTACTCGCTGGACTTGCATGTGTAGTGGTGCTCGGCCAAGGTGCAGCGATACTGACGGATTACTTGGCTGCGTATGCGGTGATGACGCTAGCCGTGTTCGCTGTCTTAACTGCGATTGAACAGCCGCAAGCCGCCACTCAAGCGGACAGTCTCAAATTGTTCAACGGACTTTATCAACGCAGTCCGTTCCTAGCGATCGCCGCTACGATTGCACTGTTGAGTCAAATTGGTTTGCCGCCTACGGCAGGCTTTTGGGCCAAGTTGCAAGTGTTCGCTTCCGCCATAGGTGCTCATCGAGTTGATTTTCAGATCGTGGCCTTCATCATGGCTATCAACGCCGCCATCGGGGCCGTTGTCTACCTGTCGTTCGTCAATCGCATGTTCTCTCAGCCCGATGCGGACGCGACGGAAGTTCGCAGTGCTGGTGTTGCACCAGGCTTGGCGTGCCTCGGTTGTTCCGTTCTGACCATCCTTTGGTTCTTCTTTCCGTAATGTCTTATTCCACCCGGCAGGACAACGCTGTGAAGCATTTTTGTCAGTGAATCACCGGCAGTTTCGTGACTAGATTACTTCGCGGTCGCATCCGGCAGATGCGACCCACCGTGGGTCACTCTTGCCGAGAGTGACCTTGCCCCTTAAAAATGCTTCACAGCATTTCCCGCCGGAGCGAGACCAAATGCCTCTTCGAAATGCAGCGCTAAAATTCTCGTCGAGTCGCCTATACAGGTGACGGTTGACGACAGTGGAATGAACAGTTTCGGCACCGCGGATCATAGGCAATCGCTCGCGTGCAAGTTAAGGTGGCAAAAATATCTTGACTTTTGAAAACAATCGTTCTGTCCTACCCACAAGACGGGTGAACTGACTGGACAAACCGGGTAGCTTGTCAATTAGACTGCGATCGGGACTGTCAAACGGCGACGAGACACTAATCAAGCTGTAACGCCGCTCATGGATGTTGGATGGCCGAATTTTTGAGGCTAGCAGGCTTCAGGCTGTTGGGTTTTGGTAGAAATCTAAGTCGGAAAAGAAATCGGCGACAGGGGCGGTAAAGCCGGGGAGGACTTCGCCGCCGTCGATCGTT
>JANLQO010000503.1:0-4305 GCA_031367855.1 Planctomycetia bacterium
GCCATCAAATTCACTCCATTACGATTGCGAACAAAAGATCCCGATGCAATCGTATCCAATGATGACAAAAGCGGCAAAAACGTGTCATAATGCTGGCTTGAAAGGGCTCGGCTAACGCCTTCCGGCTGATTCAACCAAACCACTGTAACAACTTACTACCTGCTCAATCTCCTAGGCGGGACGCTCTCGTTAGCGGCCGGTTTTCGCCGTGTGAACCGGGTGCTAGCGCACTGCGGCTGATCCCAACTTTAATTTTAGGGTGGCACGCTCTGAGGCTTTGCGAAGGGCGTCCTAGATTCCCTGGCAATTACACACCCATCGAAGACTCTGGGTGTGCCACCCCTTTTTCGACAGCCCTAAAATTAAAGCTGGACAGAGCACTAGCTTTGATAGCGGCTGACATTTTCTTCCAAGCAAGGCGCGGAGTCAACTTGGCACTGACTTCCGGACCTCCATTGTGCTCGGGGGAATTGAATTACTTGCATTACTCAGTCTGATCGCCGACAATCAAACCGCATATGGCTATTAATTTGTTCTGGGCAGGCTGCATGTCAGTGGGGTGGAGAGATGGTATGACCAGTGGGCGCGCATGGGTCAATTTGTGGGCCAGCTTCGGAGTGATTCTGCTGAGTACGGAGTCCTTCGCAGAGCCACCGACTAACACAGGTCAGACGTCCGATGCCAGACAATTCGAGGATCAATTCCGGCCACTGTTGGCTCGTCATTGCCTGGATTGTCATAGTGGAGAAATGCCTAAAGGGAAACTCGGGCTGGATAATCTGGTCGTGAACTTTACGGACGTTGCCACTCGCAAGCGTTGGTCTGCTGTGATCAAACGACTGCGGGAGGGGGAAATGCCTCCTAAGGAGCAGCCACGTCCGACGGAGACGGAAATTCAGGCGCTGACTGAGTGGCTGTCTCTTCGCGTGGCGGATGCCGATTCAGCAGCAAGGGCTACTGAAGGACGCGTGGTCCTCCGCCGGCTGAACCGGGTCGAATACGAAAACACGGTGCGCGATCTGTTGGGAATCACGATCCATATCAAAGAGCAGTTGCCGCAGGATGGTTCAGCCGACGGTTTTGACAACGCCAGTGCGGCGCATCACACGTCGTCGTTCCTGATGGAGAAGTATCTTGAGGCGGCCGACATGGCATTGAACATGGCGATCGTCAATTCTCCTAAACCGCCGCCGATGATTTCCAAGCAATTCAGTATGAAGGACATGCACCCGATCAAGTCCTCTACCGAGGATGTGTATCGTTTCCTGAACGATGGCGAGGTCGTGTGCTTCTGCTCGTCCGAATGGCACAACGTCTGGGTCTCCGAGTTTTACCAGCCGTACGCCGGCAACTACCGCTTCCGTATCTCGGCGTCCGGTTTTCAGAGCGGCGACAAGCCGCTCACGTTTCGGGTAACGCAAACCGGCTCGACTCTGACGGGAAAAAACGGCCTGATTGGGTACTTCGACGCCCCACCCGACAAGCACACCGTGTTTGAGTTCATCCGCTACATGGAGCCGCGAACCACCATCTCGATGCTCCCCTACGGCCTGGCAGGTGCGAACACTGTGAAGCAGACCGGCGGCGAAAAATGGGAAGGACCGGGATTGGCAATCCAGCACGTGGAGATTGAAGGCCCTCTGAACGCGACCTGGCCGACAGACAGCCATCGACGCATTTTCGGCAACTTGGCGCAGCAGGATGTAAAGACCGACAACTTCATCGAACGTGTGGAGGTCGTCTCGGACCAGCCCCTAGTCGATGCCGCGAGCATCCTCAAGTCGTTCGCTCGTCGAGCATTTCGCCGCACGGTGACCGACGAAGACGTCGCGCCGTTCTTAGCAATTGTGGAAACCAAACTGGACGGCGGGTACACGTTTGAGCTGGCGATGCGAGCGGCTCTGAAAGGCGTGCTGATCGCGCCCGACTTCCTGTTCCTCCGCGAGCAGCCCGGCAAACTCGACGACTTTGCCCTGGCTTGCCGCTTATCTTACTTCCTCTGGAGCAGCATGCCCGACGAAGAGTTGTTCGCGCTCGCCGAACAGCAGCGGTTGAACCAGCCCGATGTGCTCCGCCAGCAGGTCGAGCGATTACTCGCGCACCCCAAGGCGACGGAATTCACGGAAAACTTCGTCGGCCAATGGTTGAATCTGCGTGAAATCGACGCGACAGAACCCAGCCAGCTCGTTTATCCCGAATTCGACCACTTGTTGAAGGTGTCGATGATTCGCGAGCCCGAGCTGTTTTTCGAGGAAATCCTCAAACACGATCTCAGCTTGACCAATTTCGTGGCCTCCGATTTTACGATGCTTAACGGCCGACTGGCCAAGCACTATGGCATTCCAGGCGTGGATGGATGGGAGTTTCACAGAACTTCGCTTCCGCCGGAAAGCCATCGGGGTGGGGTCATGACGATGGCCAGCGTGCTCAAGGTGACAGCCAACGGTACCACGACTTCACCCGTGATACGCGGTGCCTGGGTGCTTGATCGCATTCTGGGGACGCCCCCGGCTCCGCCGCCCGAAAACGTATCGGCGATCGACCCGGACATTCGCGGCGCGACGACAATTCGCGAGCAGCTGGCCAAGCACCGCTCGGTCGAGCCCTGTGGCGTTTGCCACTGCAAGATCGACCCTCCCGGGTTTGCCCTCGAAAGTTTCGATTGCATCGGCGGCTGGCGCGAGAAGTACCGCTTCGCCGGCTGGAGGCGGGACGCCGAGGAACTCACGATCAACGGCCGCAAACTCTATCTCGATATGAAGATCGATCCGTCCGACGTGACGTCCGGCGGCGAACGCTTCGAGAATGTCGATCAATTCAAACAGCTTCTCTTAAGGGACAAGCCGCAGTTGGCACGGGCGCTGGCGTCTAAGCTGATCACCTATGCGACGGGGCGAGCACCGCAGGCGTCGGATCGAGATTCGGTGGAGGCGATTGTCGCGAAGATTTGTCCAAGTGATTATGGTTTGCGTTCGCTCGTGCACGAGATCGTGCAGAGCGAGATATTTCAAAATAAATAGTTTAGGCATCGATACCAATTGCTCCAAGATCTCCTGCGACACGAGGCATTTTCATGGACCTACACCGCCGAACTCTTCTTCGAGCCGCCGGCGTCGCGTTAGCCCTCCCTCTCTTCGACGCGCTAGTTACCAGACACGCCCGAGCTGCAGCCCGGGGCAAAGTTCCCCGCCGCATGGTCTGCATCAACACACCGCTCGGTCTCCACCCGCCCTTTTTCTTCCCTAACAAGGCAGGGCAGGATTACGAACTGTCGCCGTATCTGGATGTCCTGAAGGACTTTCGCGACGACTTCACTGTGGTGTCCGGGCTGTCGCATCCGGACGTGGGCGCAAGTCATGATTCGAACCACAGCTTTTTGACTGCGGCTCCCCATCCGGAGCAGCGGGCTGGATTCAATAACAGCATCTCGCTGGACCAATTCGCGGCTGAGCAGATCTACGGCGAGACGCGATTCCCCTCGCTATGTCTGTCATGTGAGGGCTATGGACTTTCTTGGACCAAAAGCGGTGCGCCAGTTCCGACTGAAAACTGGACGTCGAGTGTCTTCGCCAAACTGTTTCTGGAAGGTCGCCCAGATGAAGTAGCGGAGCAGGCCCGCCGGCTGGCTGACGGACAGAGCATTCTCGACGCCGTTCGCGGGCAAGCAAAAAAGATGGAGCATGTGCTGGGTGCAGGCGACCGTGAAAAACTCGACGAGTATTTTACGAGCGTCCGCGAGCTGGAACGGCGGTTGGTGCAGGCAGATGCTTGGTCGAAGAAGCCCAAGCCCAAGATCGACGTCAAACCATTTGTCGACATCCAGAACGGCACTGACGTCCTCGGCAAGACTCGGTTGTGGTTCGATCTGATCCACTTGGCCCTGCAGACTGACTCAACGCGGCTCGTCACGCTGCAACTGCTTGGCACCAGCGGCGTGCCTCCGATTCCGGGGGTGACCCAGGGACATCACGATCTATCGCACCACGGCCACGACCCGACCAAGATCGCCCAGCTCAAGATTCTGGAACTTGAAAAGATGAAGACGCTCCACGATTTCCTGGCAAATTTGCGAGAAACAAAGGAAGAGGGGGAAAGCTTGCTCGACCGGACGATGGTTTTCTTCAGCAGTAACCTTGGCGATGCCGGCAAGCACAGCGTGAAAAACATGCCGGTTCTGCTGGCCGGCGGTGGCTTCAAGCACGGCCAGTATCTGGCCTTCGACGAAGACAATCATCCGCCGCTGTGCAACCTGTTCGTGAGCATGCTGCAACGAATGGATATCGAGGCCGACAAGTTCGGATCCGC
>JANLQO010000545.1:0-17041 GCA_031367855.1 Planctomycetia bacterium
CGGTATTTCGCCAGAGCACTATTCCGGTAGGTTCGGCCCTGGTAATCTCGCTCGCAGCGCGATGAATCCGCTGGCGCATTTGATCGCTAGCAACAGGTCGCAGATGATCAAAGTAGTCAGCGTTAGCGGCCATTCACTTAGCCCTTCAAGGGCTATCGCGACAAACACAAAGAATCGTGGGCGAACCAACCAAGAGAATGGTACCTTGAGCGCGTTGCGAATCATCGCCATCCCGACCACCATCGCATACAAAAAAATGTAGCCGCCACCAAAGCCAATGTTGAGACTACTCGGGCTGCGGATTAACCAAGCAACGGTAACGAGCGTAACGACTACCTGATCCGTAAACGTGTCGACAAAACTACCGCGTGGCGATGCTGTCCCTTGCTGCCTCGCCAGCGGTCCGTCAAGCCCGTCTAGAAGAACGTGCAACAGCAAACAAATGAGAGCCGCGACTGGCTGATGAGTCAGCCACAGCGGCACAAATGTGATCCCACACAACCCAGATGCTATGGTCACCGCGTCGGGCGTGACTCCCCAGCGATCAAGTACTCTCAGTAGCGGATTGAGGCAGTAGGCACGCAACTGCTGGCCGTACTCCATCCAGGCTCGTTCGCATGCGGAATAGCAATCCGAACTCAGCTTGGCTTCAACTTGAGGTTCTTCAGTATGCATGCCGTCGATTCGTAGCTTGTATGTCGCCGTAAGAAAAGGGCAGGGGAGTCAACACGATTTTACTCTATGGGACCGCAATGCGAACTGTACGCCGAAAGTGCAAATCCCAATTGACAGACTTGCAAACTGGCAAGTAGTTACACTTTAGCAGATTCATGATGACCTAACGCGGACCGACCACATGCTTTTTATCGATTCGACCTTACCGACTGTAGCCGCCAACCTAGCGGTGGAAGAGGCTCTGCTGGAATTGGCTGAACAGGGAAATTGGGGTAACGAGTACCTACGTGTTTGGCAAGCGCACGAAGTCTTTGCTGTGATCGGTCGCGGCAGCAGATTTTCACAAGAAGTCAATGCAGCGGCATGTGCTGATGCTGGCATTTCGGTGTTTCGACGTATTAGTGGTGGAGCTGCGATTGTGGCAGGGCCGGGTTGTTTGCTATACGCAGTTATGCTGTCACTTCGGCTTCGCCCTGAATTGCAGATGGTCGACGCGGCCCACGAGTTCGTGATGCAGCAAATGGTTGCGGCACTCAAGCCGATCGCACCGCAATTGACGTATGCTGGGACCTGCGATTTAGTCATCGACGGTTGCAAAGTCAGCGGCAATAGCTTGCGAGTGCGTCGCGACTGGTTGCTCTATCACGGCACGTTGTTGCTTGATATGGATTTGCAGAACATTGATCGTTACCTGAACCATCCGCCAAGGGAACCGGAGTATCGACAACACCGACGCCACCACGCTTTCGTCGCCAACATCGGATGTTCGGTAGCGGTCGCTACGCAGCAGTTGAAGCATCAATGGCAGGCGGTGGTTGGCGACGTTGACTTGCCATTGGAATTGACGGACGAGTTAGTGCAGCAGAAATATACGCAAGATAGTTGGAACAAGCAGCGGTAGACGCCCGTCGATTTCGCGGCCTGCGAGCCGACGGCGGTAGCCAAATAGCACTCACTTTAGGCACGTAGGTCCGTCTCTCCGAGACGGATACCGCGATTTTATCGCGGTTATTGCGAGTCTCGGAGAGACTCGCCCACGTGATAGCACGCAATGTGAGTGCCATTGGGCGCTAGCCGCGGGTTGGGTGAGCCGACGGCGCTAGCCGCGGGTTTCGGAGTAGTGAGCATTAAAGAGGCAAGGATTCGCCCCGCACATGAGCAATGTAGTCGACACGGTTTTGTCGCTGATTTACGAAGTGGATTTTAGCCAAGCTTCGCGGCATCTGCTGTCCATCTCGTTGTGGATTCCTCCCGGCGCGAACAATGCCGCCAAGGTCGTTTTTCCCATTTGGACTCCAGGCAGCTACATGGTCCGCGAGTACACTCGCAACATCGAATCTCTGGTCGCGTCAAGCCATGCTGCGCCCCATGAACCCAAACTGGCTAAGCTTAACTCGCGCCGCATCGGCAAGAATTGTTGGCAAGTCGACGTGGATTCAGCTGCGTGGATTCAAGTGAACTATCAACTTTATTGCCGCGAGATGTCCGTACGCACCAATTGGGTTGAGCAGGAGTTTGGCTTCATTACCGGGGCGGCCGCGTTTCCCTACATCGATGGCCGACAATCGGCATCGATCGATGTTCGCTTGCACGTGCCTGAGAGTTGGGGCAGCGTTGCTACGTCGCTCAAACAGATGGGTCGTAGCGGGAATACAGTTTGCTTGCGAGCGAACGGCTTTGACGAGTTAGTCGATTCGCCGATCGCCGTGGGCAGTTTTCCAGTGCGCAGTTTCGAAGTCGGCGACCGCATGCATTACCTGGCAAGCGTTGGCGGTGATGAATCCAGTAATGACAGTGGCCACGAACTTTGGGACTTGGACAAAGCGGCTGCTGACGTGGCCACAATTGTTGCTGAGGAGCATCGCTTTTGGGGCGATATTCCCTACGACGATTATTGGTTCATCAATCTATTAACGGAGACCGGCGGCGGATTGGAGCATGACAATTCAACGGTGCTGATGACCAGCCGCTGGACAATGCGGAGACGCGATTCGTATCTCAATTGGTTAGCGCTCGTCAGCCACGAGTTCTTTCACACTTGGAACGTTCGCCGCCTACGTCCCAAGGCTCTAATGACCTATGATTATCAACAAGAGCAATACCTGCGAGAACTGTGGATCGCGGAAGGGATCACCAGTTACTTTGACGACTTGTTTCTAATCTGGACGGGCCTTTGTACGCGCGAAGAATATCTCTGTCGACTTTCGAAGAATATTCAGGCCGTTCAAACGGCGCCTGGTCGGCTGGTTCAGGGTTTGGCGGATGCATCGTGGGATACATGGATCAAACACTATCGCCCCGATGAAAACACCCAGAACGCGCGCATCAGTTACTACCTCAAGGGCGCCGTCTTAGCCTGGATTCTCGATGCCGAGATGCGACGCATCAGCGACAATCAACACGATTTGTCCACAATCATGAGGCAGCTCTGGCAAGAGTTTCGTCACACGGGTTATACGATTTGCGATTTCGAACGCTTGGTTGAACTGCGTTGCGGAACAGAGTTGCGAGAGTGGTTGCAGGTGCAGGTTCGCGAGCCTCAAGAATTAGATTTTGCCGCCACGCTGCGTCATTTTGGATTGAGGTTCAGGGCTGGCAATGGAAAAAAAGAAGGTGCCTGCGAAAAGCCTTCAAGCGATGTGTGGATCGGTTCCGATTCTTCCGCCACCGAAGGTCGATTGCTCGTACGCCGTGTGTACCGCGGCTCGCCCTCGGAAACCGCCGGTTTGAACGTCGACGATGAACTCGTCGCGCTCGACGGTTATCGACTGACGCCCGACGCATGGCCGGACCGTTTGGGCTTGTATCAACCTGGACAAGAACTTGAATTGCTGGTTGCCCGCCGCGGTCGACTCAAGCCGCTGAAAATTAAACTGGGACGCAAACCAACTCATAACTGGCAGCTGGAAATCGATCCGGCAGCAACGTCGGTTGGCAAACTCAATTTGAACCAATGGTTACGTCCCGCAAAGTAATCAACTGATTCAATTTGTTGCGAAAAACCGGATGGCTTGCGCCAATACCGCTAACAAATGTTTCAATGATTTTCAAAGTGTGTTCAAATCTGCGACCTGTTGCCTACTTCTGGGCCGACTTACGTTGATCAAGCCAAGCGTTTCCGGCATCAGATTTCTTGAAGGCCGCGTAACTGTCGACGTATTTCAAATTTTTCTCGATCCACTCTGGAAAATTTTTGTCGAAGCGATCAAGCTCAGCTATTTAAGCCGCGTGGGGGCGCTTATCACTGAACCTAGACGCTTGGCATTTGCCAGCTCTTCCGCTAACTCTCTTAGTTCGTCGACCAAGTCAATCCTGCGGGTTACTGCCTCCCGCGACATGTCGATACCAATCCCTCGCGAAAAATCTTTCCGCTCTCTCGGTGAGAGCTGGGATGTGATTATCGTTGAACTGTCATTTGCTTGACTGGCGTTTGGAAGTGAAGTCATTTAATCCGTTCTAGGGCTTCTATGTCCGCTAAGTCCTGAAGTCGACCCGCAATTTGCTTCATCTTAATCAATCCGTCTCTCGAAACAATCTTGATCGCTCTCGAATCAATCTCAACCAGCTCTCGAGTTGTCCAGACCTCCTGAAAAACAGGAGTAACCACAAGCAGATCAAGGGTTACAAGTTCTCTTCCTTCGGCCTTCGAGACTCGATAGAGGCGACGTTCGCTCAATGTTCCCGTATCAAAAGGAATCAACCCAGAAGCGAGGTCGTATTCGATTTTCGCGAGCGCTTTGTGACTGGAATCGACGCTACTCTCTTCAATAAGTAGGTCAATGTCTTTTGTCAATCTAGGATAACCGTGCGCTGCAACTGCGAGGCCTCCACAAAGCCCATAGTCGATCCCAGCGTCGTCAAGGCATTGGGTTATTTGAAGTAGCTCGGTTCTCAGTTTCAATTTCGAATCCAGTCTTAGGAGCGGCGGAGCTCCAAATTCTCTTCAATGAATTTCGAAAATTGCAATTGAAGCCCTGCTAGGCAACGGAAACTGGCTAATGTAACAACTCCCTTGTTGCCCGCACAACCACCGCGCGGATTCCTGTGGAAAATGCCCGCAGCAAACAGAGTCGGAAACATGGCGGCGATTTACGACGTGTCGAACAGGATTTCGCCGCCGCCGCTGCCATCGAAAATCCGCTCGAGGATCTGCTGGCTCTCGACGATGCGCTGACGCGGTTTGAGCAACTGTGGCCCTTCCGGCGCGAATAGAAAATCCGCCGACGGAGCGGCAGACCTACGTTATTCGGGCAAGCGTCCCATTTCGACGTTGGGAAGGCTGCCGGTGAGGGCTTTCATGAACTCGACTAAATCCGCTTTGTCTTGAGCGGTGGCTTCAAACTTCTTGATCTTGTCGCTGAGGTTCGGATTGGGGTGGCCACCTTTGACGTACCAGTCAATGACTTCTTCGAGTGTCTTTTGGCTGCCATCGTGCATATAGGGAGCAGTCAGAGCTACGTTGCGCAACGTGGGAGTCTTGAACGCGCCGCGATCAGCTGCGTTACCAGTGGACGCTTCGCGCCCCAGGTCTGGTTTCTCGACAGTCATGCCCACGCCCAAGTTGTGGTACTTTTCATCGGTGAAGTTAGCACCCACGTGGCAGGCGGCACAATTGGCTTTGGCGCTGAAGAACAACCTGCGGCCCCTCAAGGCTGATTCGCTCATCGGGTGTGCATCGGCGGCTGCTTTCAACTTCGTGTACTTCGCAAACAAGTCTGGATCGTCTTTCTTGAGGGCTTCGAGATCTTCCAGGTCGTCCTTGAACACTTCCTTAAGCTTTATGAAAAGTTCGTTCGCATCATACGGACTATCACCGGTCACCAGGACGCGTTCGAACGAGGCGATTGCGCGACCGATGTCATCGATGTTGGGAGCGCGGCCAAAAATCTTGTCGAATTGTTTGCGATAGACTTTATTTTCGCTGACAAACTTTACTGCCAGCTCGTGGGTGAAAGCCATTTCGATAGGGTTTGCAATTGGACCGACGGCTTGTGCTTCCAGTGAACTGGCGCGACCGTCCCAGAATTGCTCTTTGCTAAGGATGCGGTTGTAGGCGACGGGTGAATTGCGATTGCCGGTCTGGCCAGCGACGCCAACTCCGAAGGGTGTGTCTTTGGCATATCCGAATTGAGGATGATGGCAGTCCGCACAGCTCACTTCCGAGTTCTTGGAAAATCGTCTGTCGAAATAAATCTGTCGGCCAAGCTCTATTTTGGCTCGGGTCAGCGGATTGTCCGCCGGAATATAAACTTGCGACTTGCCAATTTGCAGCGCCGGCGGAAGTTCGATATCGAGCGATTGATGGTTTTCGGGCTTATTCAGCCAAGCTTCGACTTCCACCATTTTGAGTGTACCAGAACCAGGAATTCCGATTGTCAAGGAATCGCTACCAAGGCGAATAGGAGAGCCCTCAAACGCAAATGCTGACCCGCTCAGGCACGAGAGAAATGCCACGAAAGCACCGAAAAATCTATGCATTATCTGTATAGTCCGTGAAGTTGTAGGGGGAAAAATGCGACCTAGTGCTTCGCACAATTTAACTTTGGGGTGGCACGCTCTGAGGGTTTGCGAAGGGCGTGGCGAATAAAGCTCAAATCACGCCCTTCGAACGACTTCGGGACGTGCCTCCCAGTGCAATTGTCCCAATAAATCCCATAAACGATTGGGACAATCGTTCTACACTAAAACCGTGCAATGCTTGCAGCTACCCATTCTTTTTAGTTCGCATGGCAAGTCTTTTCCAGAGCGGGCAGATCCAAATAGCGAGATTTGCGTTACTCCTAATGCAACACCCCTCGAAGGTCCCCACCATCGCGGCTAAATTTAACGCCTACACCAATTTGAATTCGGTTCTACGCCTATGGGTTTTAACATCCCAATCACCTTCGAGATCAAGTTATCTAAATGAAAGCCATCGCTGTTCGACCCGGAAAACCCTCAAGTGTTCACTTGCGCGACATCGCCGCTCCCAATTTGGACAGTGTTCCGTGTGGTAAAGGAATTCAGATCAAAGTCCTCAAAGTTGGCGTGGACGCAACGGACCGCGAGATCAACGACGCCTTGTACGGCAATGCCCCTCCCGGCGATGACTACTTGGTTTTAGGCCACGAGTGCTTTGGCATCGTCGAAGCTGTCGGCCCAATGGTACGCACGGTTAAGCCTGGCGACTACGTTACCGCAACCGTGCGCCGGCCTGGGGGGTCGATCTACGATCATATCGGTACCTACGATATGACCAGCGAGGAAGTCTATTACGAACGTGGAATCAACTTGCTGCATGGCTATTTGACCGAGCGAATTGTGGATGCGGAAGAGTATGTCGTTCGGGTTCCCAAGGGCTTGAAGCATCTCCATGTGTTGATGGAACCGATGAGCTGTGCTGCAAAAGCGATTCACCAAGCTTTCGAATGCCAGCGGCGAATGAAAGTCTGGCGACCGCAGCGTGCATTTGTGATGGGGGCGGGGCAAATTGGTTTGCTTTCGACGCTGGTGTTGAGATTGAAAGGCTTGGATGTATACACGTTGGCCCGCGCACCGGGTCCGCATCTCAAGAGCGAGATCGTAACGGGCATGGAAGCCAAGTACATTAGCACTCAAGAAACGCCGCTCATGGAACTGGTTGCAAAAGTAGGCAAAGCCGACTTAATCATCGATGCGACCGGCAGCAGCCACTTGGCCTTCGAAGCCATGCAAGCCCTCGGTCACAACGGTACGCTCGTATGGACCAGCATCACAGGTGGTAGCAAACAACTTGAAGTTCCATCGGACAAGATCAACATTGAATGGGTTCTTGGAAATAAACTCTTGCTCGGTTCCGTAAACGCTAACCGCGAGTACTTCGAATCCGGCATCAAGGATATGGCGCTCGGTGAAGTCATGTATCCAGGGGTGGTGCAAAAGATCCTCACCAGTCCCGTTGACGGTCTCGATAACTATGCCGAGATGATGCGTTTGCTGGTTGAAGACAACACCGCTCTGAAAGTCTTCGTCAATGTGGCGGACGAGTAACAGTTCTTACATTTTCGTTGTTCTTATCGGCGTGCTTGGTTGCAATAAACAAGTGAGCACGCCCAATGAATCACCCAATGAATCACCCAATGAATCACCTAAGGAATCGGTTACTTCTTCTTCATCAACCGGAAAGCAAGGCAAACTAAGTTTTGAAGTACAGCATGCTCAAGCGCTTCGCGGTGATTCGATCGCGATCAAACTGACTCAAGCCAAAATCACCTGTGAACAGATTTTTCAGCTCAGTTCGCTCAGCGACAAACTGCTTGAACTGCAATTGGACGCAGGCGTCATCGACGACACATCGATTGAGTCGCTCGCACAGTTAACTGCACTTGAGCATTTAAGATTGCGTGACAGTCCCATCACCGACGTTGGGATCGCCAAGTTAGACCCACTCAAATTGCCGAATCTACGGATCCTCAACTTGCCTCAGTCGACTTTGACTTTAGTCGGACTCGAGCATCTTGCAAGTTTTCCAAATCTCATTCAGTTGCGATTGAGTGCAATCCAGTTGGACGACCGCGCCGCTGAAGTGCTGGCCACGTTTCCCGCTCTTCGTTCGTTGCATTTGATCGGACCAAAATTCACCGACGCTGCACTTGATCAACTCGCCAAGGCTCCGAAACTCGCATCACTTTACATCGATGATTGCCACTTAAGCGACGCTGCTTGGGAGCGACTCTTCAAAGCAAAACCCAGCATCCACGTTCACATCGACCAGCACCACCACGACCGCGACCCCAACGCCGATCACTAGGCGCGAAAAACTCTGTGATCTCTGTGCCTCCGTGTTTCAGGAGTTCAGGAGTATTAAGACAAAGAGTCACGGAGGTCACAGAAAATTGTCTGAGTTTGCCACTAATCCGGCAAGATCATTTCTTACTGGCTTGTATTTCTTCTGCCTTAACTCGTTTCCATGTTTCGTTATATACACCTTCTGGATCGACCTGTTTATGCGTGTCGCCATCGATCTGAATCTTGAGCGAACCGGTTTTTGATATTTGAGATCGAGTGCTTGCGCCCGCAAAGTCCGTTGTCGAACTTAGGATATCACCATCGATGGTGTACTTTCCCCCGTGCTGAAAAACGATAACTCCCGATTTGGGGTCAGGCTGCACAATGAGCCAATGTGTGCCTGTGTAAAACTTTAGTCTAGTGCCGATGCCTGAAGGCGTTCCGGGGCGTTGAGACTCGGTGAGTACCCATGTGCCTATCAGTTGCTCAGCAAACTTCGTAGGTTCTTTTTCCTTTTCTGATTTTGGTTCATCGGCAGTGGCTTGACTCGAAGACAAGTACGAGGAGAACACCAGTGCAACGACTACAATCGATGTCTTTAATAAAATTTCGCAAAGAGCCATCTTACTTCCTCCCAGCGGGTTGACCATGTGAAAATACAACTACTTGCCATTTAGAGGTTAGTGAAAACCTATCAAACACCGGCGCAAATTCTTTCGTGGTTGAATTGGTTACTGCTACTCAAACTTTGAACTTTGTGTTTAGTTCGAGCTCGTCGATGAGCTTGCATCGGCCCCATGATCTCGTCACTTCTTTCTGTTCACACTAACCGCGATCAAGCTTGAAACTTGGATGACTGGTCCCAATTCCGCCTGCCAATTTTGAAAAGCGGGACGGTCGCGCCGCCGATGCACCATAACAACAAAGCACTTGGTTCAGGAACGGTAGTAATCTCCTTGCCGACGACGATATTGTGCGTATCGTCGTTTAAGTAGGGCGCCACCGATTCCACATGGATACGGCTAACCCCTGAATGCAGAGAGAACAGCATCATGTCCGAGTTGATATCGTTCACTCCAGGAGTAGTTGCAATGGAGAATAGGCCCGTATTGGTGTCAAGCGAAATGTCGTCATTGAATTGGAAGCCACCATTGGTGACCCATGTATGATCGAAGGAGCCGAGTTGTGTCAGCGTGGAAAGTGCGACCGGAGCATTCGACGCATCAAATGCGGTAATGCGCCATTGTGGATCACCAGAAATATGGCCAAAGTTTCCAAAGCCAACGATAACGCCTTCGGTGCTAGAGAGACCGCTCAGGTCAAGAGTGTAACCCCAGACCGCGTTTGGATTCAGTCCCCTAACCCATCCTACGGTAGATAATGTGGTTGGTGAGAAATTTGCGTTATCGAACTGAAAGATCCCCGCGTTGACCGCCTTCGTGCTTGGACCTTGAGGTGTTAGGGAGGCACTTCCCAAGCCACTAACGGTAGCGACACTCAATTGGTCGCTAGGATACGTCCAGTCTGCCCAAGTAATGACTCCTGCCTCTACATGTCCCTGATGCAGGGCAAAAAGTGCGAAGATATACAGTCCGAGTTTTGCATGCATGCGCATCTGATGAATCCTATAACTAAATTTGATGGCTCGACCACAAGACCGACTGCGAGGAATCTTCCTCAAGTAGATAATTGCAGAAAGTAAGTTCTTGCTACAAGGAATGTAGGCTTTGTCTCAAAAGGGGTCTGACCCTCTCCGGTCTACTTGCCTGTCAGGGAGAAGCCCTCAAACACTGGGGCGAACACTTTCGTGGTCGCGTTGGTGGCAGCCACCCCACCTTTACCGTCTTGGGCAGGTGGATCTCTTCAACGCCCTTGCCTCGGCCCTTGACCTCGACCCACTCCTTACCGGCGGGATCGACCACGATTCCCCAGTTCTTAATCTCCTCTGTCGTCTTATCGTCTCCCCGACTCAACGGGATTATGAGGAACGCGAGACCCAGAAACGAAACCAACCGGATGAGGAATCCCTCCACCTAATTAATTGCAGCAAGTAGGTTCTTGTTACAGGAAATCTAAAAATTCACGTCACATTGCGATTGCTCCTGCGATGTGACAGAAAATGAAAATTTTTAGCATTCTATAAGTACGGTGGAGACGAACAAATCGCTTACCGCTTAAGGTATAGTAAACTAGCTAGGAACTAAGTTGGGTTTGTATGATTCGACTTGAAATAGCTCATTGGACCGCTCAAGATAAATGTGGTTCTGAAAACCGCTCATCGAGTAACGTTTATCGTGACACCAAGCAAAGTAGTCGCTTCAAATTTGTTTGATACGTTTTTGATGCAACTCCGCTCCGGAGATGATTTTGCAATTGGCGAATTCCTGGCGAAGTACGAGCCTTACATTCGGCGGACATTGCGGTTTCGGATCGCTCGGGCATCGTTACAACCTGTAGCGGATTCAGTGGATGTTTGTCAGTCGGTACTTGGCAGTTTTCTATTGCGTCTCTCGGCTGGTGAATACGAACTGCACAACGAAGAAGAGTTACGCGCGTTGTTGGTGTCGATCGCCAATAAGAAATTCTTGATGCTTCAACGCCGCGAGAAAGCGGCAAAACGAGATCGTCGAATCACGGTGTCATTATCTGATCCGATGGGAGTCCCATCAGACGAGATATCAGTAGCCAAGCATTTCGCGCAAGAAGAGCTGTTAAAAGAAGTGGCGAGGCGTTTCACGTCGCAGGAACATGAACTTTTTCGCCAACGCAGCGCAGGCAAGAGTTGGGAAAGCATCAGCGCGCAACTGGGAGAGGACTCTGGCACCCTCCGTCAACGCTTGTCACGAGCCATAAATCGCGTGGCGGTCGAGTTAAAGCTGGAAGATGCTGATGAACGAACCTAACGGCAAGCAGCGAGATTCTAACCTTACGCCTCCATTGGATCGCGCGGTAAATCACGGTTCCGCACCGGAAGCTATGGCAGAAGAGTCAAGGCAGAGTGTTTCCTTAGCGAAGCGTGAGCAGCTTCTCAACAAGCTCCTAAATTCGCAAATGCACCTGTGGCGTACCGAAGAGCCCGTGTTGACAGAGCAGCTTGCCGTTTCATTCGAAAGACAGGTTGGTGCGACTTGCTCGACCGAGGAGTTGCTGGCGCTGATCTGTAACGAAGTTTATATTCGGGAATCGCTTAACCAGTTGCCGACTCTGGCTGAATATCAGAATCGGTTTCCGCAGCTTGCTGAAGAATTACAAATCCAATGGGACATCGACCGGTTAATGTCGATCCAGCAAAATCAAACCGATCGCGATTCTACTTTGGCACAAACCTCCATTGCTGGTCATGCGACTCTTGGTTTGGAGGAATTCGCTGCTGGTGCAAGTAAGCCTTGGTTTAAGTCGATAGGACGTTACGAGATTTGCGGTGAAGTTGGTCGTGGCGCGATGAGCGTGGTATTCGAAGCCTTCGATCCGCTACTAAAACGAACTGTAGCCGTAAAGCGATTGCGATCGGGATTTGATGCTGGAAGCGACGAGCTTGCGCGGATGCGGGCTGAAGCCGAGGCCGTCGCTAAACTGCAACATGCCAACATTGTACAGATCTTTGATGTGGGAGAGTTTCAAGGCTTGCCGTTCTTAGCGATGGAATTTTGCAGAGGGGGTAGCTTGGCAAAGCGACTACAGAGTCAGCCCATGTTGCCGAAATTAGCCGCCGAGTTGATGCGCCGCGTCGCATCAGGTGTCGCGACAGCCCACAACTGCCGTGTAATCCATCGAGATCTGAAACCAAGCAATGTGCTCCTCGAACGCATGGACGACTGGAGTCCGAAAGTTGCCGACTTTGGACTGGCAAAGTTACTCGATGGCGACAGCGAGGCCACCACGACTGGCAGCATCATCGGGACGCCAGCCTACATGGCTCCCGAGCAAGCGTTTGGTGATGCCAAACGCGTCGGGCCAGCGGCCGATATCTACGCGTTAGGTGCGATACTATACGAATGTCTCACGGGTCGTCCACCATTTCGCGGCGCAACGATTGCCGAAACATTGGATCAAGTACGTTCTCGTGAACCTCTTGCAGTGCGGCAGCTTGAGCCTAGAGTGCCCATGGATCTGGAGACAATCACGCACAAATGCTTGCGAAAGGACTCGTTGCAGCGCTATGGGAGCGCTGAGGAATTAATTGATGACTTGACTCGATTCTTAGAAATGAAACCCATTCATGCCCGTCGCGAGCGGTGGCACGAGTCGGCTTGGAGGTTGGCAAAACGTTACCCCTTGGCGGCTTCGTTAGCTACAGCCTCATTGTTGCTGTTACTCACATTAGCAATTGGTTCGTCGGTGTTCGCAAGTTACCTTTACGAGGCGCGTGAGGAAACAAGTAAAGAAAAAATTGCTGCGCAGCTTGGTCAAGCAGAAGCGCTGGTGGGTCGCGCTCACGGCATTCGGCTCAGTCGTCGACCAGGGCAGCGTTTCGATGCGCTCAAGGCGATTCGCGAGGCGGTTAGAATCGGACGTGAGATTGGACAGCCTGATGAGTGGTTCGAGCCGATTCGCGATGAAGCGATTGCAGCATTGACTTTGCCGGACCTTTACGTAAATGACTTTCGCGATGAAAAGCGGCAGGTACAGCACGCGGACTTCAGCGACGACCACCAATTGTACGCATTCAGTTTCGACAGGGGTGACACTTCGATACGTCAAATGTCAGATCACAAAGAAGTAGCGAGGCTGCCAAAGATCGAAGAGAGTACAGCACTGCTATTCGTTGGTAATGGTCGACTGCTTCAATTTGGGTATCCGGATGGCGACTATGAACTCCTGGACGTTGGTGCGTCGCCTCCCAAACGCATTTGGGGTAATAAAAGCAAAAGCACTTCGTTCGTTGTTTCGCAGCAAGGGAACCAACTAGCTGTAACTGATGGTCAGTGGCTAAAGGTGATCTCAATTGATCAAGGAGAGACTTTGGGTCGCATGGAGCTCAAACCATTCGGATCTACGGCAGTCGTCGCAATGCATCCAAGTCATCCGTACTTGGTAATCCATGATTATATGGTACCGAGCTTCGAGCTGAGAAATTGGCAAACCGGTGAATGCATTCTCAGCTACCGACCAACAGACGTAGAAGATCACGGGTTCACGGGAGCTGCCTGGTCGCCGGATGGTAGTCGTTTGGTACTTCTCTCGGGCCACTCTCGGGCCATGCGGTGGTTTACATTTGATCCCGAAACAAGAATTATGCAGCTCGAACGCACACTGAGCCCAGTCGACGGAAACTTTAGTTCGGGCGCTACAATGCGATTCGCAACTGCTGGAGACTTGCTCATTATTCAAGACTGGAACGACACAATAATAATATTCGATGCAATAACCGCAAAGACGATTTTCAATTCTGGACCGGTAGGCAAGACTTTTGGAGCGAGGGCTCCTCGCGTCGATCCGAACAACAGCATAGCTGGTTTTTTTAAATCACGCGACGATCCAAACAAGATCGGTGCCATGTCTCTAGCCGGCGGGCGCGAACTAAAATTACTTGTTCCGGAAGCGAGCCAAACTATTGGTTTTTTCGTTGCTCCAACCGGAAATTTCGTGGTTGCAGTGCAAAAGGATAAAATCAAGTTTGCGGATATAGAATCAAGGCGAGTTTTAAGCGAGAAGATTTTCGAAGGAGGGCTGTCCTGCCATTCAGTAAGCTTTGATGGAAAAAACAATTTGTATTTCAGCACACTGATGGGAAGTTTTCGCTGGCCATATCAATTTCTGGATGATGAACAAAGTCATTTACAATTTGACGTTCCCGAACGGATTCATTTAAATGGCGGGACGGGTTCCATCGTCACCAATGCAAATGGCCAGACCCTCGCGGTGTCATGTTGGAATGGAATGGGAACACAGGAGTATGCAGGTTGTTGGGTCAAATTGGATCGCGAGCCTGCCGCCCGCAAGGTACTTGGGTTTTCGTATGGCGTAGCTTGCAGCGTCTCGCCCGATAGTCAAAGGGTGGCATTATCGTTTGATGAACAAACGCGAATAGTTGCTTGTAAAAACTCTCTCCCTGAGATCGCAACCGTTCCAGGTTCACATTCCCAAATGCGATTTAGTCACGATGGACGCTTCCTGATGGCTAGTGGCAAATTGTGGCACGCCGGCACTTGGGAAGAGGTCCCCAAAAAATCTCAAGGTACAGTACAGGATTTGTCGTATGATGGAAATCAGGTTGCTAGCCAACTTCAATCCGGTGTAATCTGCCTGTCGCACGCTTTGTCGGGCGACGCCTACGCGCGTATTGAAGGTACGGAGCCGCGATTCATTCCGCACTCTAATTCTTTGCTAATGCGAACGGAGAAAGGAATTGCGATTTGCGATCTGACAGCCATCGAACGCGGTGTCAATGAACTGGGTTTGCCCTGGAACGGACCAACGGCAAGGAAGAACTTACAATCGCAACCGATCCAAACAATCACTTTCGCCCCGGAGTTGAATGGAATTTCCACGGCAGAGGAGTTGTATGAATTGATGGATCGACGAGCGTTGGATCGCATTGCGTCGGATCCTGACAATGGACAGTGGGCCTTCGATGCAGGCATCGCTGCGATCGAACAACGTGACTACACAACCGCTTTAAAACACTTGAGTCGAGCCTGCGTATTGTTACCCAATGCCGTTACCGCGCGGATGTGGCGAGCCTACTTGCTTGCAGAAATGGAACGATGGGACGAGGCAATTCAAGATGCCGATTGGATAATGGCACAGATCACTGAACCTGAAGTCCGATTGTTGCGAGCCGAGTGGAACTATCGATGCCAGCGAATCGCACAGGCGATTGAAGACTGCTCACAAGTCGTGACCGAGCAGCCAAAGCTAGCTGTGCGTGCGCTCGGATTGCGCAGCGTTTGTCACCGAGCCATAGGCAATACCGATGCCGCCGACGCTGATCGCAAAACGTTTGATGAAAAATGCACTGCGCCGATGAGCCAGCTCGATATGGCTGCCTACCCAATGGTTGGAACTGACATTTCATTGCGGCATCCTGTAATAGCCAACTTGTACGCCGAAAAGATGCTCTCGCTGAATGTTGAAATAGATCCTGAGTACCGAAATACAATTGGTTTGGTGTTTTATCGCAACGGAAAGTTCAGCGATGCTATTGGAATGCTTGCCAAGAATCTCGAGACTAACAGGGAACTCTATTATGCTTCCGCCGCCTACGTGACGGCCCTGTGTCACGCTAAACTTGGCGACAGGCCAGAGGCCGAACGCTACATGCAACTTGCCGCCAATTGGGATCCCGCTGACGAAGAGTTCAACTATCTTGACCAGCGCGAGGCGAACCTCCTACGAGCTGAAGCACAGGTACAACTACCATCAAATGATTCTGAACTCCGAATTGACAGCACTAACCGCTGAAGCTCTGTGATCTCGGTGCCTCTGTGTTTAAGAATACCGCTATGTGGGCTGGTTTGATCGTTCGTTGTGAGCACTGCGTTTGCGTGCGACACTAAAACAGAAAAAGGGATACCCGAGGGCATCCCTGTATGTTCTGTTTAGCTTGCAAGCACGATTGGCAATTGCTGGCGCTTAGGTACCGAATTCGGGTCGGCGACGGCCGAGCTGTTCTTGCAGGCGAGCGACAATGCTGGAGTGCATTTGGCTCACACGGCTTTCGCTCAAATCCAGCGTCGCACCGATTTCCTTCATCGTCAGTTCTTCATAGTAGTAAAGAATAATGATTAGGCGTTCGTTGCGGTTGAGACCTTTGGTAACCAGACGCATCAAGTCGCTCTTTTGAACGCGACGTGTTGGGTCTTCGCCCTTTTTGTCTTCGAGGATGTCGATTTCGCGGACGTCTTTGTAGCTGTCAGTCTCGTACCACTTTTTGTTCAAGCTGACGAGGTTTACTGCGCTGGCTTCCATGAGCATCTTATCCAGCTCGGCAGCGGGAATCTGCATATGCTCGGACAGTTCGCGTTCCGACGGAGCGCGACCGTACTTGGTTTCAAGATGCTTCTTGGCTTCGCCAAGTTTGCTGGCCTTGCTGCGAACTAAGCGTGGAACCCAGTCCATCGTGCGAAGTTCGTCGAGCATCGCACCGCGAATACGCGGCACGCAGTACGTTTCGAATTTGACTCCTCGGCCGGTGTCGAATGCATCGATTGCATCCATCAAGCCGAAGATGCCCGCGCTGATCAAATCGTCCAGCTCGACGCCGTCTGGCAAGCGTTGCCAAATGCGATCGCCGTTGTAACGGACAAGCGGCATGTACTGTTCGATTAGACGGTTGCGCAGATCAATATTATCTGGTTCAAGTTTGTAGCGTTTCCAAACTTCTTGAATATCCACTTCGGGCGCGATCGACGTTGCCATCCAATCCTCCATGATTTTCCTGGCAGTAGTGGCGCTAGTTATCCGAGGGTAAATTGCGCCAAACTCAAGTTGCGTTCAACTGTGTTTGGCTACATCGCGTCAATCGAGCCACCGATCACAGCAATGCAGGATTTTTCAGTCGAGGCGAGTTTTAGCGGGAACTTTTCTTGAAGGCCATGCCAACTTTTCCGGTTTATTCCGAAGGCGATTCGGTTGAGCTATCGGCGGCGGCAGTTAAGCGAGCCATTTCACTTCGGAA
>JANLQO010000588.1:0-2380 GCA_031367855.1 Planctomycetia bacterium
CGACTATGCCAAGGGAGAGTGGTGCGAAGTATGGGATGCGCTTTACTGGCGATTCATCGACCGTGAGCGCGAGTTCTTTAGCTCCAACCCACGCATGCGTGTTATGGTCGGACAGCTCGACCGCATGGGCTCGAAACTCGAACACCGTCGACGTGTTGCAGATCACTTTCTTGGAAAGCTCCATGGCTAAAGAAAATGCAATAGTGACTCTCACGCCAGCCAGATTGCGGTCCGCATGCCGATGGCTCGCCGAGCGCGATTCCGCATTGCGGGAAGTTCTTGACGCTCATGGCTATCCACAATTGTGGAACCGTCGTCCTGGGTTCTCGACGACTGTCCACATCATCTTAGAACAACAAGTTTCACTCGCTTCTGCAAACGCAACATTTTTTCGATTGGAATCTAAATTGGGCGGAACGGTCACCGTTCGCAGTCAGCTGACCCAGCACAAGGGGATTGGGAACTGGACTGCCGACATCTACCTTTCCGAATGTTTGCTACGCTGTGATATCCTGCCGAAGGGAGATATTGGTGTACTGGAGGCATTTCGCGTTTTGAAGGGACTCGAAGTCAGGCCAGCCAATGAGCAGCTCGAGGCGTTGACCGAACATTGGCGTCCATGGCGGAGTGTCGCTACTCGGATGCTGTGGCTCTTTTACCTGAACCGACGTTGACACCGTCAGCTTAGCCCTCGTTTTGACTCGGGCACGTTGCAACAATCCAATTATGAACTCGGTAATGCTTATTTCTAGACCGTCATCAACCACTAGTCCAACCGACAACGTGCTTTCCTTTCGTCTCGCGGTTTGGCTCGGCGTATTGCTGATTGCCAGTGGTAGCGTCCACCTAGCGTTGTGTGCAGTCCTTGGAACCACGTGGCACGGACCAGTGTCGCTTCGCAAACCCGCATTGTTTGGGATTTCGGGCGGGCTGACTGTATGGTCCCTGGCTTGGTTGATGACCAAGTTGCGACCGAGAGGGTTCGATCGATCCCTCGCAAACGCACTGGCGACCGGATTATTCGTGGAGGTGACCCTCATCACGATTCAATACTGGCGGGGCGTTGCATCGCATTTCAATCGTGCAACAAACATTGATGCTGCCATTGAGTTTACGATGCTTGGATTGATTTTGCTCGTATCGTGCGGAATCGTCTATCTGACGCTGCGAACCATGCGACTTCGCAATATCGATCCAGCGATGGCACTGGCGATACGCGGTGGAATGTGGCTGCTGGCGTTGTCCTGTGGACTAGGAATCGCTACTTCGATCTTGGGCGAAATCAGTATTTCAGCTGGGCGAGCTTACGAACTTTGGGGGCGGGCCGGTGTTTTGAAATTTCCCCACGGCGTCGCGCTCCACGCAATTCAGTTGCTTCCTGCAATTGCTTGGATGACGCGGATGCTGCATCTGAGACATTCGGTTCGAATCGTACAATCTGCGATTATCTCGCAAGTTCTCTTCTTGGTATACGCGGTTTGGCAAACGAGTCAGGGCCGAGATCGCTTTGATTGGGATGCAATCGGGGGGACAATTCTAGGGGTTGTAGTTTTGTTTGGTTTCTTTCCAGCATTCGCGCTCGCCCAAGGATGCATGCAACTTTTTGGTCGCAAAGGAACTTAGCCCTTTTCAGACAATTCGAATGCTCAAACTTTCGATGTCTGGCTTAGGATTTCGAAGATCGATAAAGTCGCTTCAGTAGCAATTCGGCTTCTAGCGACAACTTCGGTTTTAACTCGGCGAGCCGCGATGGAATGTCTATGGAGGCGTGCAATAGCAATGTCGCTCAGCGCACGCTTGGGTAGCCATGAATCCATGAATCAGACGTCTAATTGGATGCTAACCAGCTTCCGCTGTTTGACTGAGAGTAGGATCATGATATCAATAAAGGAGGTCGATAATCATGGCGCAATTCACAGTGCGAAATTTGGAAGATGATGTCCATCAGAAGCTGCGGGAAAAGGCTCAGAGTCAGGGCCAGAACCTTGAAGAGTTCGTGCGTGAGTTGTTACGTACTGCTGCTCTGAAACAAACGGCAACTCCAACGAACCTTGGCACGAAGATCGTAAAGCGCTTCGCGAAAATCGGTTTAACTTAACCGATGAAAGAGTTGCGAGGTTACCCAATGGCTCCGCCAAGTTTTGAATGATGCATATCCTCGACAGCAATGTGATTTCGGAGTTGATGAAGGCTGATCCAGACCCGCATGTTATCGCCTGGCTGCTACTCCTTCCTTTACGCATTCTTACAGCCAACGCTAAGAGTTCTTCTGATCTGGACAACGAAAACGATTTACCTCGGGATTGCGAAGGGCCATGTGTTTGGTCTTACGCCCGGCAGTACGAACTCGCCAAAGGCGGAACGAAGACGGCTTTAATTC
>JANLQO010000558.1:0-4158 GCA_031367855.1 Planctomycetia bacterium
GGTTTCGGAGCAGACGACTCAACCCACTCGGTGTTTGTCAAATGCCAAACGATTCGCGGCCAGCGTACAGACATTGGACGAACCACAAGCAACCAACGACCACAACTTCGAGACCCGTGGCTAACGCCAGCGGCTCACAAAGCCCCGGATCCAAATGGCAAGAATGCTTCCCAACGTCACCACCAGCGGTAGGCCGCTTCCCTGGATATTTCGAGTAGAACTTCGACTTCTGTTTCGCTAAGTACTAGTACGTGAGAGAGTCCAGAATGTGGGTAAGCATGAGGCCAATCGCTTGAACGCAAAAATAACTGGCAACGATTCTCCGAGGCTCAATGCTACGAATACGCATTAATAGCGCGCGAGGTCCTTCCTAGTTTCTAAGCCCATCGCTTGAATGACACTGCGAGCCTGCGCTGAGAGCATACCCAGGTCGCTTGAAACGGCGATAAATTGCATGCCTTGATCGACGCGGCGGATGGCGTCTTCGGGCGACAACACGTGGATGCCGGTGGCCCGCCCGGTATTCTTGCCGATTTCGATGACGCGCTGAATAAGCGCTTCGTGCTGCTCATCGGTCGGAAAAGTTCCGTCGGCGGCGCGCATCTGGAATCGCAAGTCATTGGGACCGACGAAGATCCCATCACAGCCCGGCAATGAATAAATGGCTTCGGCATTTTTTACGCCCAGTGGGCTTTCGGTTTGCAAGATCACCAAGATCTGGTGGTTCGCTTCAAGGTAATATTCTTCGGTCGAGCAATCGAAGTTCAAATTGGACATCCCGCCCCCAGCGCTACGATTTCCTTCTGGCGGATATTTTGTCGCGGCGATAATCTCACGAGCTTGTTCGACCGTATCGACCATCGGAATAACGATACCAAACGCTCCAGCATCCAAGGCGCGTTTGATGTTGCTGTGCGAGCCATCAGGTAGGCGAACCAGCGGTACGCAGCCGGCGTCAGCGATCGCGCCAACCACGCTCGCGACCTCGCGCCAATCATACGGAGCATGCTCGACGTCCAGCGTCAACCAGTCGAAGCCGGAGCGAGCGAGGACACGCGCCGCGTGCAAATGGCCCATCGACAACCAGGTGCCGATCGATGGCTGCCCGCGTTTCAATTTCGCTTTAACAATGTTCGTACGCATATTACTGATTACTTTCTCGCTAACTTATTCAGAGCTTCGATGCCGCGTTCCAAGGTCGAATTGGCAGCCGCGTAAGAGATGCGGAAGTGCGTGTCATGCTGGCTGAAGATGTTTCCGGGAATCATCAGCAGGCCGTGTTCGATCGCTTTCGTCACAAACTCACTGCCTGTCCCCCAAGGCGCTTTAGGGTACAAATAAAACGCGCCGCCAGGAGTCACAAATTCAAACCGATCCTTGAGTCCATCGATCATCATGTCGCGTTTCAATTTGTAATCGGCTCGGTAGCCCGCCAAGTCCACATCCAGCGCCGCCAGCGCACCCCATTGCGAAGGCTGAGGCGCGCAAACGAACGAATACTGTTGAATCTTGATCATCGTCTGAATGACCTCCGCTGGTCCATGCACCCAGCCCACCCGCCAACCGGTCATCGCATGACTTTTTGAAAAGCCGTCGATCACGATCGTGCTGGGGTTCGTGTCCGTTGGACTTGCAAGTTTGTCCTCATAGCAAAACTGGCTGTAAATCTCATCGGAGATCAAAGCGATGTTCTTTTCAGCGGCCAGTTCGGCCAACTGTTGCACTTCTTCGGCCGAGGGAGTAACTCCGGTCGGATTGGCGGGTGAGTTGAAGAGGATCAGCTTGGTTCGTGGCGTGATAGCAGCCCGAACTTTGTTGATGTCGATGCGAAAGTCGGGGCAGGTATCGATCATGACGGGCGTGCCTCCGACCAACTGCACCAGCGGCGGATACATCACGAAAAAGGGATCGAAGATGATTACTTCGTCGCCGGGGTCGACCAGACTGAGCATTGCCAGCACCAAACCGCCGCTGGTTCCTGAGGTGACAAACACATCGCGATCCGCGTGACCATACTGTCGGTCGACGTCGGCTTGCAGTCTTTCACGCAGCGGTTTAATACCTTGTGTGAGCGAGTACGCGTTCTTGCCAACCTGAATCGCCTTGATGCAAGCCTGTTTCGCTTCGTCGGGGACGTCGAAATCGGGTTGGCCGATCGACAGGTTGATCGGATCTTTAAGCTTCGCAGCCAGATCAAAGACTTTGCGAATGCCGCTGCTATCGAATGAACGACTGCGAGCCGAAATCCAACTGCCAGGGACCGATGCGTTCATGATAAAGACTTGATGTGGAATTCAGTGAGTTAAGTGACGGCGTTTCAACAATCCGCTCGGACGCTCACCATTAGACCCACTTTTCCCACGCTGACCACTCCCAGTCCCACTCAATCGCTCACAGACTCTTATCTAATTCGACTATACTTCACTACTCAGCAAATCTGAATTTGTGTCGCTGTGCGGAGTCCCTGGCGGCATGGTCTTTCCGGCGTATGACGCGCGCCGAGTGGTCGCAAACGTTCGTCCGACTATAATTGGGGTACACATTTTTTGGAGATCTAGCGATGTCTGACACCGCATCACAACTTCTAGCAACCTTCGAGTCGCTGCCGGAAAAGGAGCAGCACGAATTGCTGATCGCCATGCTTCGACGGAGCAGCGAATTGCCGGAAACATTGGTTTCGGACGATCAGCTTGTGGGGATCGCCGACCAACTCTTCGAAACGCTAGACGCAGAGGAAGCGAATGTCAACCAAGCCGACCCGCGCTGACGTGTGGCTTGTCGATCTCGGTATGGTTGCAAAGGTGCGGCCTTGCTTACTTGGGCAACTCGGAATTTGCATTCTGGCTCGATTCCCCAGTAGGCAATTTTTGGGGTAACCGGCCCGCGTCCTTCAATTTGCTGCGCAGGATGAACTCGATTTGAGCGTTCATGCTGCGCATCTCGTCGTCGGCCCAACGTCGGATGGCCTCGAGCACCGCGGGATCCACACGCAGCAAGAATGAATCACGTTTTGCCATGCTTAAATCCATGCGGAAACAACTGAGAAACTCGAGGCCGGTTGATCACTCTCTTATTGATAGAGCGAACCCGTATTCATGACCGGCTGGACGTGCCGATCGCTGCATAGTACGACCAACAAGTTCGAAACCATCGCCGCGCGACGTTCATCGTCGAGCTCTACGATCTTGTCTTTGGCCAAGTGTTCGAGTGCCATCTGCACCATCCCCACGGCACCTTCGACGATCCTGGTTCGAGCTGCCACGATCGCGCCGGCTTGCTGACGCTGTAACATGGCCGCAGCAATTTCCTGAGCGTACGCGAGGTGACTGATACGAGCCTCAATGACCTTCACGCCGGCCTTGTCGAGCCGATCTTGGATGTCGCCTCTAAGTTGGTCAGATATTTCCTGCATGCTGCCACGCAGTGATATTTCGTGATCTTCGCTATCGTAGGGATGACGCGTCGCCATCGCTCGCAGGGCCGCTTCGCTTTGTACGGCCACGAAATCTTCGTAATCGTCGACTTCGAACATAGCTTCGGCAGTGTTGACAACTTTCCAGACCACCACAGCCGAGATCTCGATCGGATTGCCGTCGCGATCGTTGACTTTTGAAGGTCGGCCGTGCGTTCGCGATTTGTGTTCGACGATCTGACCAGCAGCATCCTTTCTCTCGGGATGGTTGGTTGAACCGGTTTCAAAGTTGCGAATTCGCAGCGAGATGCGTTTCTTGGAATAAAACGGGTTGACCCAAAAGAAACCTGACTCGACGATCGTACCTTTGTAGTCACCGAATAGGAGCAACACGCGGGCTTCGTTCGGTGCGATCGCGAGCAAGCCGCATAAACCGATGATGCCAGAGACTAACATCGCGACGCTAGTTAACACACCGGTAACCGTCAGTGCTCCGCCGATGTTCTGTGCGTTGGCTACGGTGGTGATGAACACGACGACGGCGGCGACCATCAGCCCCAAGAACATCGTTAGCGGCATCCATCCTGGTCCAGGGCGATACTTTTTCTCTTCGTGCATGGAATTTTCCCCTTTCGCCAAGTCAATTTGGCAAATGTGAATCGAAATTGCGATACCAAAGTGATATCACATTGCTATAGGCTTCACAAGGCGGAGGATTGGGCGCGGGACAGTGCGAAATTTCTCAA
>JANLQO010000047.1:0-18968 GCA_031367855.1 Planctomycetia bacterium
GATGATCTGCCGATTGGGACTTATTCAATCCGCGAGGTACAACCTGGCGGCTTGCTGCAAGCCGGGCAGCGGGCTGGCAGTGGCGGCGGCGATGCTTCGCAAATCGACTTGATTGCTCAGATCATGGTGGGTGCGGGCGCTGCGCTTATCAATTACGATTTTTGCGAAATTCCTCCAGCAGAAATCAGTGGAAACGTTTACGTTGACGTGGATCAAGATTGTGTACTGGACACTGGTGAAGCACCTATCGCTGGCGTGGCGATCACTCTGCTCGATCAAAATGGCACCGTGGTTGCAACTACACAGACCGATGTATCGGGTCAGTACAAATTCTCTGGCTTACGCCCAGGCAGCTACTCCATTAGCGAACAGCAACCACGCGGCTACTTTCAAGGCGGTCAGAAAGCCGGCTCGGGCGGCGGCATCGACTCGCTGGCTGATGTAATATCAGCGATCGCGATTGGAGCAGGCTCAGTTCTAGTGAATTATGACTTCTGCGAGCAACTGCCAGGTTCGATCTCTGGAAATGTGTTCGCAGATCTCAATTTTGACTGCGTTCAGGATGAAAACGAAGAATCGCTTGAAGGCGTGTTGGTAGAACTGCTGAACGCACCAGGGAACGTGATTGCGTCGACGCGGACGAATGCAAATGGCGACTATCAATTCGCGAACTTGAAGCCTGGCACTTACTCGGTACGTGAATCGCAGCCTGCAGGCTATTTCCATGGCGGCCAAATGGCGCCAGCCACCGGCGGCGATGACTCGGTCGATGGACTGATCAGCGCAATCGTCCTGCAATCGGGAATGTTGGTTGCAGAAGCCAACTTCTGCGAAGTCCCGCCAGCCACGATTTCTGGTTACGTTTATCAAGATGGCCCAATCATCAAGACCAAGGATGGGTTGGTACCCGCGAACCTACGAGACGTCCGTGACGGATTAAAGACCCCCGACGATACAGCCATCGCCGGCGTTCGCATTCAGTTGCGATTCGTCAACGGAATGCCAGTGACAAGCGATCGCGCGTTACCTGGCAGTTACAGTGGGCAGCTTGTCGAAGTAGTCACCGACGCAAACGGTTACTTCGAATTCTCGGGCCTGCGCGAAGCGACTTACCATTTGTTTCAGACTCAACCAACAGGTTACATCGACGGTCTCGACACGCCGGGAACAACGGGTGGTATGGGAGTCAACAAAGGCGATACGATTCCGCAGAGCATCCTCGAGTTGTTTTCCGTTGACGATCCCTACACCCTTGCTAACTTTGATGCGCTGCTAGCGATCAATGTTCTCGCAGGCGGAACTTCACAACGGAACAACTTCAGCGAAATTTTAGTGGCGAAAGAACCTCCACAAACTCCGCCTCTGCCACCCAAAGCACCTGAGATCAACATCAAGTATCCAGAACCTCCATTGTATCCTGCGGCTCAACCTATCGCTTGGCAGCCGCTCATTTGGTCGCCGCTGCCCTTGCTGGTCGGCGTTGGTCACGACGCGCCGCCGACGTGGCATCTAAGTGTTATCAATGGAGGCTTCCCGCGCGGTCGTCGCAGCGGTGCGCCGCTGGACGAATCCGAAGTTGCAGAGCAAGCCGACCGCCTGGATGTTTACGCCTGGACAGTTCGTGGCATGCAACAAAGTACCTGGAAAATCGTCAGTTTGAACGATAGATCCAAGCCGAACGACAAGCCTCTACCATTGTCCAGCCGCATCGTATTCGATCTACCTGAAGCACAGCCGCTTGCCGGTGACTTCAACGGCGACGGCTACGACGAAGTGGCGCTGTTTCTCGATGGCGAGTGGTTCATCGACTTGAACGGTAATGGCCGTTGGGATGAGAAGGATATCTGGTTAAAGTTAGGCACTCATGGCGACCAACCCGTGATCGGCGACTGGGACGGCGACGGTAAAGATGATGCAGGTGTGTTCGGTAAAAAGTGGTCAGGCGACGAGCGTGCACTTGCAGCGGAGCCGGGCTTGCCTGACCCTGAGAACTTAAGCCGCTTCAAACCCAAAAATTTGCCACCGAGTTTGAATGAAGCACCGGATGAACCGCGTTGGTTACAGCGCAGTCAACAGGGCCCAGCTCGCGCCGACTTGATCGATCACGTTTTCCTGTTCGGCAGTGGTCGGGACATTGCCATTAGCGGAGACTTCAACGGAGATGGCATCACAACCATCGGCGTCTTCTGTGACGGCAATTGGACACTGGATATCGATGGCGACGGACGACTGAGCAAATTGCGTGATCGTCAAATCGAATTCGGTAAGGCTGGTGACGTTCCTGTGGTTGGTGATTTCGACGGTGATGGCATCGATGAACTCGCCATTGTCCGAGGCGATCAAGTCTTCGTGGACTCCAATCGCAACGGCCACATCGACGCGACCGATCAAGTCTTTCAGCTTGAGTCGGATGAGGGCACCGTTATCGTTGGCGACTTCGATGGTGATGGCCGAGACGAACCAGCACTTCATCAACCAGCGGTTCGTAATCGAACACTCGAAGCGCGCCGTGCGGGGTAGTTAGCCAGCTTGAGGGAACTAATCTTAGCCTATCGAAAGGCGGCAGGCTCAGAGGCAACTGCAAATGCGGGAAACTTCCGTTCGGGGTCCATGGCTTTCTGAATTCGATCCGAAAACGCCACCCACGACTTGTCGCCCAGGAGCCGCAATCCAGCGCTTGGCGACCCATCGTGGCGGACCACGACCGCCGCTAAGCTCAACGCACTCAAACGCCGATCCAATTCGTCGTAGTTGCACTCGGAGCTTGTCGCCATCCAAGCCACACTCGCGCCGCACGAATAGCGCAATGCTTCGATTCCGTTGAGCGACTGTAGCGTTTGTTCGACCGCCAGCAGCTTTCGCCCACTCATCGAAACGCGAATCAGAGCTCGACCGCCCGTTACGAATGTAAACTCACTTAACTGGGACCAATACTCGGACTCCGACTCCGTTGTGTCCGCGCGCAAGGCCGTTTGACCGAGCAGTTGCTGAGCCCTCACGGCTACAGTCTCCAGCGCTTCCGCACGACCCGCGTATCGCACGACCAATTGCGTTGGCGGTTCGATATCAATGGCCGAAATCGGCAGCGGATTCGTCTGGAGTTTTTGCATCGCTGCCAATGTCGCGCCCGTCGTGGGGAACTGAAATCGCTGAGTTACAAAGGCACGCGGTTTCGGGAACACCTTCAGCGTGGCTTCAGTCATAATGCCCAACCGCCCATAGCTGCCCACCATGAGCTTAGGCAAGTCGAACCCCGCCGAATTCTTCACGACTTTGCCGCCCCCGCGAACCAAACGCCCCAAGCCATCGATCAGCTCGACTTCCATTACAAAATCTCGGATGCTGCCATAGAGCATGCGATCCGAACCGCTGATGCCGCTGGCGATTGTCCCACCCAGTGTCGCTCCGGCGCCTACCAGCACGGGATCGAATGGCAAGTATTGCCCATTTTCCAACAGAGCCGCTGCCAACGTGCTGACCGGTGTCCCAGCCCTAGCCGTTATCAAAAATTCGGAGGGGTCATAAGTCACGATTCCATCATGCGCCCGAGCATCGATCAGGACACGATTTTCATCCAATGAACTTGAATGAAGTGCGTTCTTCGTGCAGCCGCCTTGAACAGCGATTGCCGAACCCGCCACTACCTTGTGGCACAACTCCTGTAACATGTCGTTTTTCATCGAAGATGGTAGTTTAGTAGAGGAAAGCGCACAGCACATAGGATGCTGTATGCGGCGTCTGCAAACAAACGATCTTCGTCGAAACGAACCGAAAACGCTACCCCCGAAACGCCAACGCGAAATCGCACGCTCGAAAGCATGATGAAGAACGAATTTGCTTGTTCCTTCCCACCTTAAGTAATGGAAAAACACCAGTCACGGCGGCGGGAGTGATCGCGAGCGCAGCCGCTAACGAACTGGTGGCCGTCAATGAACCACCGCAAGGGCTTTTCAGCAGCTTGCGATATACCGATGCGCGGACTCGCACGCACCGTCCATGACTGTGCAGAAACGACGGGCGGTTCCGTTTCGAACCAAAGCCGCGAACTATTAAGAAGGTTCTCTCCGTCGAGGGTTCGATCCACCGACAAAGCTTGGCACAATCGCGCGGGGCCAGCGGTTAAACGTGTTAGCGACTCGTTGAGATTGATCAGGCCTCGCAGTTCGCGCATCGACCCGAGGCCTGCAATCGGCTGCACCGCCCGAATCAGCACTGCGGCGCCTTGGCCCTTTGCGTCCGAAACGACATTCAAACAAAACTTGGCATGAATGGGGTAGACGTAGAGAGTTCCGGCGGGCTCGAACATCGATGCGTTTTTGCGTCCCAGGCCGCGAAACGAGTGACTGGCCGGATCGTCGGCGGGCAAGTAGGCTTCCACTTCGACCACAATTCCAGCCAGAGTTTGGCCATCATCGAGCTGTCGTACGATAACTTTGCCCAATAGGTTCCGCGCAAGCTCGGTGGTGGGTTGCTCGTAAAAATCTTGAGTCAGTCGTTGGTGGGTTCGCATAGATGGCTTATTTAATTGGGTTCATCCGGGAATAACCTGCGCATATGAGACTGCCTTTGGTTTGGTGGGTCGCTCGTGCCGGCAACGCTGTAAAGCATTTTTGTCAGCGAATTCGTGCGTTCTTAAACTACAGGTAATTCATGGTCGCATCCGGCAGATGCGACCCACCGTGGGTCACACTTGCCGAGCTTGCCGAGTGTGACCTTGCGACTGCTGGCAATGCCTAAAAATGCTTCACAGGTGGCTAGGGCCATCCTTATCAACGCCGTCATGGTCTTTAATGGTTGAACCGGTCTATCATAACCGAAACGATGCAATGCCAGCTTTAGGCGCTCTCACGCAAATTGTGATTGCTGCCATCACGCGATTCTGATAATCGAAATACTGAAGAATTATTCTTGCGACAGGACGGTCGCGTGGGAACGCTGGGTTGAGATCTGCGAGGGACTTGCTGTGAAGTTTGATAGAAGTGCATGGACATTGTTGATCGTGCTCTGTGGCTGCTTTGCGGCTTGCGATCGTACTCAGGAATTGGTCCATACCACATTGGGCGGCAAGAGCAGCTCGCGATTGGCTGGCACTTCGCTTTCGGCGCGGCAAGTGATCGACGAATGCCGCCAAGCCTATCAAAAGCTATCCAGCTACGAAGATGATGGCTATGTGCGGCTGGCATATCGTATGAATGGCGAGTTGCTCGAAGATCGTGCGCCGCTAGCGATTGGGTTTCAGCGGCCTGGAATGCTGGGCATTCGAGCTTACAGCGTCGAAGCGGGGCCCAAGGATGGTCGTTGGCGATTGCAACTTCGCGATTCGGGCAAATCGGCGGTAGCTGGACAGGTGATTAGTCGAGCGGTTCCGGCGAAAGCAGATTTCGCTTGGTTGCTGAGCGATCCAGCGATATCGGAAGAGTTGGCAGCGGGCTTAGCCGGCTTTCCACCGCAACTTGACATGCTGCTAGGCCCGAATCCAATGCGCGGCTTGGTCGACGATTCGGCCCTGCTGAAACTCGATACAGCAGAAACTGTCGGTGGTGAATTGTGTCACGTAGTGCAGGTTACGCGCGGGCCCGCGCTCTACCGCTTGTGGATCAACCAAACGACCATGTTGTTAAGAAGACTGCAGATGCCCAGTGCGCATTTGACACCTGAAATGCTTGCCGATTCGAAGATCACCCACACTCAACTAACGATTGAATTACCGGGGATAAAAACGAACGCAGCGATTGATTGGAAGCGATTTGAAATTGCAGTTCCATCAGAATCGATGCTAGTGAGTCACTTTGTGCCTGCGCCGGCACTCATGCAACTTGAACGGATCGGAGTGAAAATGCCAGCGTTCCAATTGCGAAATCCCGATGGGTTGCCAGCCTATAGTTCCGCCGCCACGCCGTCGAATAAAATCACCGTGTTCGCTTGGATGGCCGACCATCCCGCCTGCAAAGAGACTGCGGCTCAAATGCGGCAGATTGCGGCTGCGATGGCGGTTTCGCCTTTGGCTGATCGAGTTCAATTTGTGAGCGTGTGGGCAGAACCCAAGCCGGCTGCCGGGACGACCTTCGCAAGTCTAGCAAAAGACTGGCAACTGTGCGGTGATCTGATGCTCGATAGCGAAGCGGTAGGTCGCGATCTGTTCGGAATTCGTGAAGCTCCGACGCTGGTAGTGGTCGATGGGCAAAACCGATTGCAGATCTTTGAAGAGCGCTCGAACCCATTTTTGCCGCAGATTCTCCCTGGACTGCTAACACGATTGGCCGAGGGAGAAGATCTAGCGGGTGAAGTTCTCGAGCAGGCGAAGCTAGATGAGCAACGCTACGCGGCGGAGCTTTGGATGGCAGCTGCCGTGGATGCTAATCGCGATTTGTTCAAGCGACCAACCAGCTATCCAGCGCGCGTGATCGGACTGGCAAAGTCCAACGAGGATTTCACGTTCGCTGGTGACTCTCAAGCGATTGCATTGACGATTGACCAGTCGCAAATGGTCTGGACACTCACCAGCGATGGTATGCTGCGACGCACAGATCCGAGCACCAACGCCAAGCAAGACTTTCGCACTCAGTGGACGATCAACGATCGCACTCCGGCCCGCTTAGAGGTCTCGCCCACTAGCAAGTATCTGGCGTTCAGTCAGTTGAACGGTCACATGGTCGAGTTGTTTGATACGACGATCGAACAGAATCGAATCGTTAGCCTGGACGCTAGCGAGGCCGTAGTCGACTTGCACTGGATGACGTTGGCTGGTTCCAATTCACCAAGATTGGCGGTTGTGACAACTAACAAACAGACTAAATTGCTTGATCCGAACAACCACGAACAACTCAGCGGAAGTTGCCCGTCGACGCCGCTGGCGCTGGTACCGCAGAACGTTACGGAAACACTGATTGGCGGATATGTCGTAATGGAGGATCGGGCGATCGAGCGCTTACTGCTCTCCAGCGATGCGACGAGTGCTACTGTCCTGGGCAGGCCAGCCGCCTATAGCGATAAGAAATCCGACGCGGGCAAGTTGCCCGGCAAACAAGCTGCAGTGCCGAGCAAGGTAGCGTTTCAACCCGCCGCCGGTCCATGGAAATCCGTTCCTACTCCGCAAGGTACTGCCATTCTCGCACGTGGCTGGATAGCCCAAGATGAACCCGCCGTGTTCCTGCTGAACGAACAACTGCAACAACAATGGCACTATCGATTGCCGTTGGCCGACGAGCCCCGCAGTACCTTGCTTGCTTCGGCTAATATTGATCCTACCACCGGCCAAGTCTTGTGGGCGATTACACAAGCCAACAATGTAATCCATCTGCTCCGCGGCGACGGGATTGTAACCGACCATGTGCAGTTCGAGGAACCGGTTCGAGGTCTAGGTTTGGTGCCCGTCGGAAATCGCTTGGTACTTTACGTCGCGCATGCGAAACGTATCTCAACTTATACCGTGGGAGGCCCGGCTTCGCGCAGCAATTAACGATCGCAGTCCGCTTAACACTTTTCGCAGCGACGGTAAAGTGATAGCAATTGGGATACCGTGAAGCAATTCGAGGTACCGATTTCAACTTCAAAGGGTGGCACCCTACGCCCCTTGACCCGACCAGTGTAAGTGGCTCGCCTCTGCCGGATGCGACCGGTTCTATGTTTCTCTCAGGCTGGGCAAGTCCAGCTGCCACTGAATACCTCGACCGCGCCGCCGGTTAGGAAGACGTGATTCGTAGCTTCGTCCCAGCGCAGACGCAGGTCGCCGCCGAGCAAATGGATGAGCACTTCACGCTCCGTCCGGCCAGTCAGCACTCCAGCGACGCACACGGCGCTCGCGCCAGTGCCACAAGCCCACGTCTCACCCGAGCCGCGCTCCCAAGTACGTTGACGTAACTCGCAGCGCGAAAGGACTTCGATAAACTCAACATTCGTTCGACGAGGAAAACGCGAGTCGTTTTCGATCTTGGGTCCCAAGCCCAGCACCAGCTCATCGGTGGCGCTCGGCACGAAGGTAACGCAGTGGGGGTTACCCATGGAAACGCAAGTCACGTTCAATGTATGGCCGCTGAATTCTACGGGCAGTTCGATGACCGGTTCTGTGGCGAGCGTGGTTGGAACTCGATCGGGTGCAATAATGGGTTCGCCCATATCGACCGTAATCAACTCCGCTAAGCCGTTTCGGATTTTCAGATCGAGCGACAAAATGCCAGCCCCGGTCTCGATTCTCAGATTGTCGCGGCGACAGATGCCGTGATCGTGGACCAGTTTCGCCACACAGCGAATGCCATTGCCGCACATTTCTGATTCACTACCGTCGGCATTGAACATCCGCATGCGCGCGTCAGCGACATCAGAAGGCTCAACGAGAATCAAACCGTCAGCGCCCACACCGAATCGCCGGTGCGAAATCGCGATAGCAACTTCAGCCGGGATCTTGGGGCTGGGCTGAGTAAAGCAATTGACGTAGACGTAGTCATTGCCAGCACCGTGCATCTTCACAAACTTCATGGAGAAATCCTGGTTAGTTAGGAGTTACTTTGGCACGTAGGTCCGTCTCTCCGAGGCAGTGATTTTTTGTAAGCGAGTCGCTCCGCGACTCGTCGAAACCAGCGAAAATGAACGCCTTTGATCAAGCAATGATGGCGAGTCGCAGAGCGACTCGGCCACGTTTGCCAAAAAAATCACAGCCTCTCCGAGACGGACACCGCGATTTTATCGCAGTTATTGCGAGTCTCAACCACTGACCCAATAGCATAGCGGCATATCGTTTCCGAGAATCGGGAGGCTCGAATCATGTATTTATTGCGCCACCAATCGTTATCGGGAGAGCGACGCTCCTGCGGAGCTTTGTGGGGCCGCGATTGGACGTTCACCAGCATTGGGCTGCAGGAGCCTCGTCCGCCTCGTCATCAGTCACAACATGAGGTCGAGTGCCACTGGACGAACTCGGAGTCTTTTTTTGTGGCTATGCGAGTGAACGTCGGCAGGTCGTGCGATCTCGCGTAAATATAAGTGTGAGCTGCTGTGCGGCGACCACTGAGAGTTTCGCAGTCGACAACTTCGCGGTTATACAAATTGTAGGGATCGCCTGGTCGATATTCTTCGATTTCATCCAGCACTTTGACGATCTCTTCAAAATCAGTCTTCGCGAAACTCCACAACTCGCCCAGTACTTTTTCAATTCCGGGTAGAAGTGCTGGATAGCTGCCTGCATCATATAGTTCGCCGAGCACCCAAGCTTCCTCGACAACCGTTGGCGCACACGGCCACACGTGCTGTCGGCACTCACCTCGTTTGAGCGTACCGTAGGCAAAGAAGTTGACTTCGGTGGGCGGTGTTGGCATGTGCAAGTGGCTCCAACGAAAAACCGCAGCTCTGAAGAATCAAAGCTGCGGCAATTCTAATACTCAACTCGGTAGGTTTTAAGCTTAATTGAGAATCTTTTTCAGATCGCCGATAACAGCCGCTACATCGAGTTCCGAAGCCTTAGCGAATGCATGGTTAGCTTTGACTTTGCCTTCGTGCGCCATGATGATAGTAATCGCAGCTTTCGCATTGATTCCGTAGTCCTCTGGGCCGTTTTCAAATTCGTTAGGCACAACGAAAGGAATATTCTCAGCCTTGGTGGTGGCGGCCAGCTTTTTGGCGGCGTCGGATGCGGCATCCTTGCTGTCACCAAGATAGTTGACGAAAGCCTTCAATTGAGCTTCGTCGTTCTTTTTGATCTGCTCGTCGAGTTGCTTGACGAGAGCGATTACTTTTTCGTCGTTGCTGCGAGTGAATACCATCACCTGCGGACGGCTACCGTTCTTGCAGCGATAGCAAAGGTTATCACCTACTGCTACTTTATCTTTTTCGGCGCCAGCACACTTGGTCACGTCGAACGCGCCGATGGCATCGCCCTCCTTTAGTCCACTCTTGATTTCTTCAGCTGACGCCGAAAAACCACTAACGACCAAAGCCATTGCAACTGCAAAACTCAAAACCTGTTTCATCTGAAACTCCTTGAGATGGGGAAACGTCGGATGCCGCACATTGCAATGCAAACCGATGATGGATGTCCCGCAGGACGTCTGCTTATCATAGGCGCTCAAGCAAGCCGGGAAAACCACCTGGAAGCGAGAAGATTGCTAACCGTTTCGCAAGCTTCCATGTCCCAAGAGTTTATTTTCGCCAGAATCCGCCGGTCGTTGGACGTAAATAAGGGCGTCAATTCCGGCGAATCGAGGGAATTTTGGTCTCGCCGGTGCAAAACTAAAGGGGTTTCGACGGCGTTGAACTGAATCAGTGGGTCGCGGCTGCCGAAAGCGACCTGTTTTTAAGTCCGTCTATCGCGTCGGAAAGCTACAATTGCAAATGGAACAGTGGACTCAGTCGCGGGCCCCCAGAAATTAGAGGCCCCCATGCGGTCACGCTCGGCAAGTAGGCTCCACCGAAAACAATAGTTAGTAACTGTCGTAGCTACGTTCGCCAGAACGTGGCTGTAACTCAAAGCGGTTCACCACGTTCTGGCGAACGTAGCTACGGTCCATGAATAATCCGGGCTAGGGGTTGTATCTCAAACATGAGTAAGATTCGATATTTTAGGGTTTTTCCAGCCGATGAGTGCCAGCATTTAGCATTTGCGTTGATGTGCTGCCTATTGACGATAATGGCCAAGTGCGACACGCGAGCAACTGCGCATCTGGTTGGCGGAGCTAGCGCGCTAGCGTAACGGTATGAAGGAGTTGGTGGTCCTTTTATACCGCTTCCAATTTGAATTAATGAAGCGGCTCGTGTACCCTGACGCAACAGTAGAAACGGTAGATAACTGTCGAGAGTGTCACGCCCAATCGCACTTCATTCGTCTCCCTTGAAGATCGACATTATGTTTTATTGGCACCTACGCTGGTCTTTGCTCGTCACCCTCACGTTGCCAGGTTTCATCGCACCAATCGCGCGGGCTGAACAAATCGGCGTCCGCATTCGCTTTGGAGTGGGCGATACGACGGTGGCTGATTGGGACGGTTCGGTGGCTGTGAGCGAAGGCAAGGTTCTTAAGATCGATGGCTGGCGATTTCAAAATCCTGACAAGATCGTCGACCTCAATTCGTGGAAAGCGAAAACACGTAAAGGAGCTGCCAGGCGAACCAATAATCCCAATCGCGCTCAAGCCAACAACAACAATAACGCACCGGTTTTTGATAATGGCGTGCTGCTGGCGCTTGACGGAGTCAGCGCTACAACCAAGGTCTCAGTCAATACTCTGCAAGGCAAATTCGAATTTACCGTGGATGAGTTGTCGCTGGGGACGGTACTTGAACGTCTGGATAGGCGAATTGAGATTGAACGTACAGCCTCGACGCTGGCAATTGCCAACACTCCCACGGATGACGATCATCCCGCGCTTGCAGCCGCCTCCGATGGTTCACTCGCTCTCGCGTTCGTTTCATTTACTGCGGGCTTGGACCGCGATCAACGTGCGCGCGCGTATACCAAAGAGCCAAGCGATCTGAGCTTTCTAAATACGCCGGCTGGTGGTGACCAGGTTTGGTTGAGATTTCAACGCGATGGTGCGTGGTCGGAAGCCATCGCTATAACGGACCCTGGACAAGATGTGTATAAATGCGCTGTCGCGAAGGATGCTGCCGGAGCAACCTGGGTTATTTGGTCCGCGGCGCACGATCACAACTTCGACATCTGGGCGCGCAGATACGACGGCAAGCTAGCGGAACCGATTCAGCTAAGCCAGGACGCAGGGACCGATAATTTTCCCGTCGCTACGACCGACAAGTCAGGCAAAGTCTGGGTTGCATGGCAGGCTGCGCGCGACGGGTCGCTGGTCATCGTTTCGCGCCACCAGACCGCAAGCGGTTGGTCCGATGAATTTAGGGTCAGTCCTGCCGGTAACTGCTGGTCACCAGCCATTGCCTCGAGCAACTCGGGTGAGGTCGCAATTGCTTGGGACACGTACGACAAGGGTGACTATGACATTTGGTTGCGTAGATTCGCAGCCGACGGAAAACCTCTGGCAGCGCAGCCAGCTGCCGAAACGGAGGAACATCAAGCGCGGCCTGCTCTGTGCTATGACCTGCAAGGACGATTGTGGTGCGCTTGGGAACAAAGCGGTGCGACGTGGGGTAAGAACTGGGGGGCACTCGTGCAAGGTCAAGGTATTCCCCTGTACCAAGATCGCAGTGTAGGACTGCGTGTGCTCGACGGCGACCAATGGAATCTTCCCTCCGCTTCATTCAAAAACGTTTTGCCGAATCTCAGCAAGCGACGGGCGGTAGTTCGCAATCGTGTACGAGCTCCCGAACCGGAAGCAGAGACGCGTCAAGCGGGTGAAGAAGCCGAAACGGCAGCCACCAACTCGTTCAACAACTTGTCGCGGATTAGTTGCGACAAACAAGGCCGAATCTGGATGTTGGTACGCTCGCGTCAACCCGATTTTCGTGCACCGTTGGGAACCGTTTGGTTTGAGTTTGCGGCGGTGTATTCGGGAGCGGCGTGGACAGGACCGGTATTGCTGCCTCATTCCGACAACCTGTTGTACAACTTGCCAGCCGTTGTGCCTCAAGGAAACGGACTCGTTGCAGTGCATTCATCGGATCATCGTCAATCCCGCCAGATTCAACGTGCTCAAGGTGGCAGCAACAGCGAACTGGGCGATAACGGTGATCCATTTATCAATGATCTCTATATAAGTGTGCTCAATAGTCCTAGCGCTGCGAAGGTACCCGAGTTGGTACCTGCCAAGGTCAATCTGGTGACGGGACGAGGTCTGTCGGAGGCGGTAATTAAGGAGCGGGCCGAGATAGCGCGTTGTCGCGATTTTCGCGCAACCATAAACGGCGAGGCACTACGGATTCAGCGAGGCGAATTTCATCGCCATACAGAAATTAGCGGTGACGGTGGGGGCGACGGCGCATTGGAAGACATGTGGCGTTATGCAATCGATGTAGCTGGCATGGATTGGATCGGCAACGGTGACCACGACAACGGAGCCGGACGTGAATACACTTGGTGGCTAACTCAAAAAACAACAGACGTGTTTCACATGCCGGGCAGGTTTGATCCGCTTTTCACCTATGAACGCAGTGTGAAGTATCCGGAAGGCCATCGAAACGTTATCTTTCCCTACCGTGGCGTGCGCACTTTGCCACGACTACCGATCACGGATCGAGACGAATTCAGACCAGCGCCCGATACGCAAATGCTGTACAAGTATCTGCACCAATTCGGTGGGATTTGCGCAGTGCACACTTCCGCGACAAGTATGGGGACTGACTGGCGCGATAACGATCCCGAGGTAGAGCCGTTCGTTGAGATCTACCAAGGTGCTCGCCAGAACTACGAACGTCCCGATGCGCCGCGAGCGCCCCAAGCGAACGATTCAATTGGCGGCTGGGAGCCCAAGGGATTTGTAAACTTGGCATTGCTCAAAGGGTATCGCCTTGCGTTTCAATCCAGTAGCGACCATCGTTCAACTCACATCAGTTACGCGCTCGTGTATACGAAGGACGCGTCGCGCGAGGCGATCTTCGAAGGCATGAAGAAACGCCGAGTCTACGCGGCAACCGAAAACATTATCGCGGACTTCCGCTGCAAAGATTCACAGGGAGTCGATCACATGTTGGGCGAAGAATTTAGTACCGCCTCCGCCCCTGAACTGCGCATCAAGTTAATCGGAACGGCACCCTTTAAAAAGGTGTTTATCATCAAAGACGATGAATACGTAAACGTCACCAGCCCCGGCAGCGAGGTTGTTGAATTCGCGTGGACGGATCCGAAACCAACCAAAGGCAAGGCGAGTTACTACTACGTTCGCGGCGAACAAGCCGACGGTGAACTGGTTTGGGTTTCGCCAATGTGGATCACCGTGAATGAGTAGTTGGCGACTTGGCCTTGCGCTGCTTTTCGGGCTGTTATCGTCTGCGACCAGCCCGGCGTTCGCCCATACCCCCGACACCAGTTACGCGATCGCCAAAATTTCGGAGCAGGAACTGCGCATCGAGTTGAGATATGACCTCGAGTCGCTGTCGCGCATCAAGGCACTGGACTCCAATCGTGACGGGTATATTGAACGCAACGAGTTACGGGATGCTGAGAGCGACCTTCGAAAGTTCCTCCGTAGTCATGTTGCACTTGAGGTGAACGAACACGCAATCGATTTAGGTGAGTTCGAGCCTGCGCGCTGGCCCGAGGCGGAAACGCGCGTCGCGCAAAGCGACTGGAATCAAACTCTTGTTGCCTTCCCCTTTATCCGCAAAACACGTGAAATTCCTGAGAGTATCAGCCTGAGGTTCGAGTTCTTCGGTACCCTGGGCGATCGCCACAAAGTGCTCGGCGTGTTCGAGCAACCTGACAAGCCGGCTTACGAAGTTCTTTACGATTCCTTTGAACCGGATTTTCTCTACTTTACTGAGTACGCGCCGTCATGGTCATCGCAGCTAGGAACGTTTGTCGTCTTGGGGGTAGAGCATATCCTGATCGGATACGATCACATGCTTTTTTTGCTGGCCTTGTTGATTACGAGCAGGTTTTGGCAGTTAGTGAAGATAGTAAGTTCATTTACGATCGCACACACCCTTACGCTCGTGCTTGCCGCCACCGGAGTTGTGACTCTGCCGGACCGCTTTGTCGAAGTCTGTATCGCGGCGACGATCGTCTTGGTTGCAAGCGAAAATCTGCTGCGAAAAGCCACTGGCGAGCGTTGGGTATTGACGTTTGTCTTCGGCTTGATTCATGGATTCGGATTCGCCAACGTCTTGCGAGATCTTGAACTTCCGCGCGAAGGCTTAACCCGCTGTTTATTGGCGTTTAACGTCGGCGTCGAGCTAGGGCAACTGGCATTGGTCACTGCGATCTGGCCACTTTGGATGCTAGTGCAACGCAGTAAACTGGCAGATACTATTTCCAGGCTCTTGTCGCTTGCAATTCTATGCTTGGGTGCGTCGTGGTTTTTCGAGCGGCTCATGGGCGTCGAATTCATGCCCTTCTAGCGAATTGCTGAGCTTCACCGGCCTGCCCAGCTGTTAGGCTCTTTCGTGGCAGAAGCGTCCAGCCTGCGATTGGGATTGGGATCTAGCGACCCATTGGATGTCTACTGCACGCCGTTCGGGTTCGCGTATACTAGGTTTTGTTTCAAAAGGGGTCTGACCCTCTCTGGGATGCCCTCCAAAGGGTCATTCCGAAGTGGCGCTGTCCAACTAGGATTGAGCCGACGAGTGAATCGGCTGAGTAATTCACTGAGCAACCGAAGCCGCTTTGATTACAGGAAAACCGATGTCCAATAATGCATCTGCCACTCTACTGGCTGGTATCCCGAGCGAGAATCCCGCGTTCTTCCACCGCGTGCGATTTGCCGTTGGCGATCCGGCGGCCTGGTTGTCGTTCAACATTGCGGGCAATCAACGCACAGAGTTCATTGTGCGAGATATCGAAAAAGATCGTGCGATCAAACAAGTGAAAGTGGACCGTGTCAGTTGCCCTGCGGATTACGAACCCGCGGGTGGGTTATCTGGTGATCGTGCGACGGCGACAGCCCAAGCGGTTGCTGAGTGTGCGCGACGCGCGGGCGTATCGCTGGTTACCACTGACCGGACTTTGCCATTCATTTTCGCTTGGCATCTGCAACAGGCTGGCATTGCGGTTGACTATTCAGCCGATCTGGGCGTGCTCGATCGCCGAGTCAAAGATGCTCAGGAATTGGAGTGGTTGGCCGCCTCTCAGAATGCCACCGAAGCGGCGATGCTGATGGCCTGTCAAACGGTGGCTCGAGCCACATCGAATCGCGATGGCAGCTTGATGCACGACGGTGCCGTTTTAACTAGCGAACGACTAAGGAAAATGATCAGTGTGTTTTTGCTCGATTTAGGCTATGCGACGCCGCACGATTCAATTGTCGCGTCGACACCGCATTCAGCCGATTGTCATGAGCGCGGCAGCGGACCGCTGTACACCGGGCAAGCTGTGATCATCGATATTTTTCCGCGCTGCTTGGAAACCTCCTATTGGGGCGACTGCACGCGCTCAGTTGTTCACGGCGACGTGAGCGATGAAATGAAGAAGATGCATGCAGCGGTCGTCGACGCGAAGGAACAAGCTACGCTGGCCGCCAAAGCTGGCGCGGCGGCAGACGATGTACATGGAGCAACGAAGTCAACGCTTGCCAAACACGGCTATCCGTTTGTTCGCGGCGAGATTTCCGACACACCGATTTTGCCGCACGGAACCGGACACGGAATCGGGCTCGAATGCCACGAACCCATATTGCTCGACGATCGTGGAGGTCAGCTGCTCAAAGGTGAAGTCTTCACGATCGAGCCGGGACTCTACAGTCGCAACTTCGGTGGCGTGCGCGTCGAAGATATGGTCGTAGTGACTGAGGGAGCGCCGAGAAACTTGAATAAGCTGCCTGAATGTCTCGATTGGCGATAGTGGTTTCACCTGACAGGACGAGCCTCCCTACTGAAAAGCGAACAGGCGGAACATGAACCATTTGAGAACGATTGTTGCGCTCAGTTGCTTTTTCATCATCGCTCCGTCGATTCGCGGTGAAGATGCAATGGATCGGCTGAAACTGGATCGACTGCGCGATCAACACACTGCGATCGAGGCGTTGCGCGTGCAACGCCAGGCGAATGCAGTGGAGCGGCCCTACCAGGACTTTCGAGCCAATCTCCATGTGCACTCAGCCTTTTCGCACGACAGCCGCGGGAAAATAGAACAAATTGTTGCATCTGCGAGGGCTGCGGGTACTCAGATTTTAATGTTCACCGAACATCCCGCTCCACATTACGACATTTTCATCGACGGACACCAGGGAATGCGCGACGGTGTGCTGCTAATTCCGGGCGCGGAGATGAATGGATTTCTAGTCTTCCCCAAGCAAAGTCCACGAGATTTTGCTGCCGCCGAGAAACAGGAGTTCTCGGACATCGTGTGTGGTCGCGGCGGCCTGACCTTTATCTCGCACCTTGAGGAACGGATGGACTGGGAAATCAACGGCGTTACGGGCTGCGAAATCTACAACACGCATGCAGACTTTAAAGATGAGAAGCGGATGCTTGCAGCGCTGAAAAACCCGCTGTGGTTGTTGCAAGCCAAAAAGATGTGCGACAAGTATCCACAAGAAACCCTATCAGCCTTGCTCGATTACCCCAGCGATTATCTAAAACGTTACGATCAACTCTGCCAAATTCAGCCGCACACTGGAATCTCGGCTAACGATGCGCACCAGAACGTCGGCTTGATTATGCGTTTGAGCGAAGGAGACAAGGTAACGGTCGAAGATCCTCTTGGAGAAAAACTGATTGAATTGGATAAAGCAGTCTTTGCAGCGATACAACCGATTCCGGAGGGCACTCCAATCGGTAGCGAACTGTTTCGGATGCAGTTGGATCCCTACGAGAACAGCTTGAAGCACGTTGGTACGCACTTGTTGATGAAGGAACTTTCCGTCGCAGCGGTTTGGGAAGCGTTGAACGCAGGCCGTGCGTATGTGGCGTTCGATTGGATGGCAGATGCGACCGGATTCGACTTGGCATTAATCGAAAATGAACGGCGATTCGAGATGGGTTCGCAAATTGCCTGGCAGAAGGGTATAGCGTTACATGCTGTCGCGCCGCACGAGGTACGATGGAAGGTGTTTCGCAATGGCGAAGTTGACTTTGAAACCAAGGGAGATCAGCTTTCCTTGGACGTCGAGCGGCCTGGAGTCTATCGTGTCGAAGCGTGGCTTGAGGTGGCTGGTAAAGAGCAAATTTGGATTTTGGCCAATCCTGTTTACATTCGAAACTAGTGAACGCATTCCTGGGGGAATATACGTGGCCGAGTTGCTCCGCAACTCGTAACACTTGTTTGATTATCTGCCTCGTTTATCTGAGCGTATTCGTGTCGCGGAGCGACTCGAATACATGTAACCACAGCCTCCTGTTCCTCCGTAGGTTACTACAAATGATTACCGCGGACGATCTCGAGCGCGGCTGGGTGCAAATGCGTGTTGCTGGCCAATAGGCTGGTTTTTGCGATGGGAAGTCGCTTTCCTTTTCCGTCGGTGATTTTGCCGCCAGCTTCTTCGAGGATCAAGCCGCCAGCGGCGAAATCCCAGGGCGAGAGCTGGTATTCGAAGAACACGCCGAACATGCCATCCGCGACTTGGCAGAGGTCCAGAGCAGCGGCTCCGAATCGACGGATGCCGTGAATTTGCTGCTTGAAGAAATCGCGAATCGACTTCAGCGTAGCTTCCATCATGGCACCGCGGTCGTAATAAAAGCCAACGCCAACCATGGTCTCAGCTAAATGCTCATGCAAATTGACATGCAGTCGCCGGCCATTGTGAAAAGCTCCGCCGCCGCGTGTTGCCCAGTACCAATCGCCGCGGGCTGGGTTGACCACCACGCCACAGACCGCTTGGCCCTGGTGAAAGTAGGCGATCGACACGGCGAAGTGTGGAATACGATGCGCGAAATTGTTAGTGCCATCGAGTGGGTCGACGATCCACAAATCTTCTGCGAGGACGCTTCCCGAGTTTTCCTCTTCGCCAAGAATCGCGTGACCCGGAAAGGCCGCCAGTATTGTTTTCGCGACCGCTTGCTCGGATTGCAAATCCGCATCGCTGACCAGATCGTAAGCCACTCCGCCAGCTTTTTGCCGTATCTCCACGCCGCGCCGAAAGTAATCCATCACCACTTGGGCGCCTGCTTCCGCCGCCTCAAACGCCACTCGCAGATGTTCGTCGAGCGTGCTTTTCAAATCCGAAGTCACTACAAACGGCTCAGAAATACTCACTTTGAAACTCTCGCGGAGATTTGGGGCATTATTCTGTCATTCTGGCATGATTCTACCTCTGACACTTTAAAATGCGAACGTCTTGCAATTCGCCGCTCATTGCTAATTGACGCCTTTCGTTCGCCGCCCTAAAATCTGCCCAGACACGGTGGGTGTAGCTCAGTTGGTAGAGCGCTGGATTGTGGTTCCAGATGTCACGGGTCCGAGCCCCGTCACTCACCCTTGTT
>JANLQO010000050.1:0-20777 GCA_031367855.1 Planctomycetia bacterium
GACTTCACCTTCGCAATTGCATTCATTTGACACTCGCTAGAAATTGCCTAAAAATGTCAAGCGGCGAACTCTGCGTATTCGATACAAGCCTAACTCTCGGGATTGACGCCAAACTCTCGGCCTTGACTATAGAGTGCCAGCATATTAGAACCAGCATCAACAAAGGCGTCGTAGCCAAGTGGCTAAGGCAGCGGATTGCAAATCCGTTATACGGCGGTTCGACTCCGCCCGACGCCTCTTACTTTTCGTGCTTAGAATTACGGCATTTTCCGCGGTTTTTTCGGGGGAAATCGCGGTTTCTCGATGCCGACGGTCAATGCGCTGTGTAGCAGCCTAGTTTACCGTCTGCCCTGGGTTGTTAGCAGCTCTTGCCGAGTGCGACCGTGCGCTGCCAAAGTTAGACTGGTCGCACCCGGCAGGAGCGACCCACCAAATACAAGCAATTTACCCCTGCGCACCTGTTCCCGGATGATCCTCTTGCTGTAGTGCACGGCATTTTCGCCACCGTGAACGAATGAGTTAGGATAAAAATAGGGTGCTGCGTTACCGGCCCATGAACATTTGAGACTAATGTTCTACACTGCACGCTCAGCCACTCAATTGTCATTCAAACCAGTTGAGACTTGGCCGTAGGCGCTTGTGGAGTGTCTGAAGCCTGCTGATCCTGCTGTCGACGACGGACGATGAATTGATCCATGTAGAGATAGACTACAGGGGTGGTGAAAAGTGTGAAGAACTGGCTGACAATCAACCCGCCCACAATGGCTATGCCAAGTGGCTGTCGCAATTCAGCTCCGTCACCCCTGCCCAAGGCTAATGGCAGAGCGCCGAAGAGTGCTGCGAGGGTCGTCATCATAATGGGGCGGAAGCGGCGCAAGCAGGCTTCGAAAATGGCGTCGCGCGGAGTCCAACCTCGTTCTCTTTCAGCGACAATGGCAAAGTCGATCATCATGATCGCGTTTTTCTTAACGATGCCGATCAGCAGGAGAATTCCAATCATACCTATGACGTTCAAGTCGATTCGAAATAGGATCAGAGCCAGAATTGCCCCAACGCCGGCAGAGGGCAATGTTGAAAGAATCGTCAACGGATGGACGTAACTTTCATACAACACACCGAGCACAATGTAAACAGCGATCAGCGCAGCGAGAATGAGCATCGGTTGGTTCGACAACGAGTCTTGAAAGGCTTGAGCTGTTCCCGCGAAACTGCCTTGAATGCCTTCGGGCATGCCGAGGTCGGCACTGGCACCTTCAATTAATGGAACAACGTCGCCAAGCGCACTGCCTTGCGATAGATTAAAGGAAATGGTCACGCTTGGAAACAAACCGGAATGCGCAACCGCCAGTGAAGTGTTGCGTGATTCGACCTTGTACAGATCTTGCAGCGGTATTTGTGCATTCTTCGGCGAACGCAAGTAGATATTTGTTAGCGCTTCGGGCGTTTGTGCAAACTGACTTTGCAATTGCATTACGACCCGGTATTGATTGTGGTCGCGGAACATTGTCGATACAGGACGCTGACCGAATGCGTCGTACAGGGTGTTGTCGATCGTATTAAAATCGATCCCCATAGCGGTGGCTGCATCGCGATTGACAACCAAGCGAGTCATTTTCCCTTTATCTTGCTGATCGGCATTCACATCGGTAATTTCAGGGATCTTTCGCATGGCCGCCACCAACTTGACACTCCAGTCGTTGAGCTCTTTCAAATTGCTGCCTCGAAGCGTGTATTGGTATTGCGCGCCGGTTGGTCTACCACCAATTCGAATCTCCTGAACCGACTGCATGAAAAGGTTTGCACCGGAAATGCTACCTGATTTCTTGCGAATGGAACCTAGGACCTCATCGATCGTTGCTTTGCGCTCACTGAGTGGCTTGAGGGTGACAAAAGCTCGAGCAGAATTAGAACTCCCGCCGCCCATCCCACCCGCAGAAATCAATACTCGATCCACAGCCGGTTCTTCGCTGACGATCTTTCCAAACTTCTTTACCAGCTCTACCGTCGCTTGGAAGGAAGTGCCTTGATCAGCTACGATGTTCCCAACTAGACGCCCCGTATCTTGCTGCGGAAAAAACCCCTTTGCGATATTCACGTACAAATATACGTTGAATGCAACGATGACACCCATGACAATCAATGTCCATCCAGGAAACCGCAACACAATGTTCAAGCACCAGCCATAAGCGTGTTCCAGCAAGTAGCGTTTGGCTTCCGATGTTTGCTTGTGTGGCTTTAGCAACAAGGCGCACAACATCGGGGCAGTCGTCAGTGAAATCACCAACGAGATAAGAATGGCCACAGACAGTGTGACAGCGAATTCTCGAAAGAGCATACCCACCGAACCACGCATTAACAGGATTGGGATAAAGACCGCGATCAGCGAGAGAGTTATGGAGAGAACCGTAAAGCCGATTTCGCGTGCGCCACGAATCGACGCTTCGAGAGCGGGCATACCCTTTTCTAAATAACGACTAATATTCTCTGTCACAACAATGGCGTCGTCGACAACAAATCCAGTTGCGATAGTCAGTGCCATTAAGGACAAGTTGTCTATGCTGTAATTGAGCAGATACATGACTCCAAACGTTCCCACCAACGAAACAGGGACAGCGATCGCAGGGATGATCGTCGCTTTCCAGTCCCGCAGAAACAGGTAAACAACGACAATTACCAGGCAGACCGATATCATCAATGATCGTTGCACCTCCTCAAGTGAGGCTCGAATCGTGGCGGAACGATCCATGGCGAGGTCAAGTGTGATCTCAGCAGGCAATTGCGCATCGAGAGTCGGTAGTAGCTCCTTGATTCGATCCACAGTCGCAATGATATTAGCGCCTGGTTGACGAAAGATAAGTACGCTGATGGAAGGTCGACCATCGGCGAGTCCGAAAGTGCGAACATCTTCGACTGAGTCGGCAACATCGGAGACGTCGCGGAGCCGAATCGGAGCACCGTTGCGATACGCGACCAGCAGCGGTTGGTACTCGGCGGCTGTCATCAGTTGATCCGTCGTGTTCAAGGTCCATCGCATATTCCCTTCTTCGATCATTCCCTTCGGTCGATTCGCGTTGGCGGCACCCAGTGCTGATCGGATATCTTCCAAACCGAGATTGTATTGGTTGAGAATCGTGGGATTGACGTCGATTCGAACAGCTGGCGCTGAGCTACCAGCAACAAAGACTTGTCCAACGCCGGGAACTTGCGAAAGTTTCTGCTGGAGGATCGTTGAAGCGTACTCATACATCTGTGGCTTGGTATAGACCTCGGAAACCAGCGCGATCAACATGATGGGAGAATCGGCTGGGTTTACTTTGCGGTACGAGGGGTTGTTGGGCAGGTTTGCGGGCAATTGACTTCTCGCTGCATTGATGGCTGCTTGTACCTCACGCGCTGCACCATTGACATCGCGGTTGAGTTCAAACTGCAGCGTGATGCTTGTCGAACCGAGGCTGCTGGTGGAGGTCATCTCAGTTACACCCGCGATACGACTGAGGCTGCGTTCAAGCGGAGTTGCAACCGACGTGGCCATCGTCTCAGGGCTAGCGCCAGGCAAACTGGCTGATACTGAAATCGTCGGAAAATCTACTTGCGGCAAGGGTGATACCGGCAACTGGAAGTAACCAATTGCGCCCGCCAAGGTGAGCGCAAGCGATAAAAGCGTGGTCGCAACGGGTCGGCGAATGAACGGCTCAGAAATATTCATGGCCCGTCCTTTCTAAATGCTGTATGTTCTGGCTGCATCGCGCCTTCTATCTGCGCCGACTCTTGACTGCGAAAGCGGCTTAGTCGGTCGAACCAAAGGTAGATGACTGGAGTCGTGTACAACGTTAGTATTTGGCTGACCAACAAACCACCGATGATACACACCCCTAGGGGTTGGCGCAGTTCGGACCCTACGCCACCACCAACGGCAAGGGGAACCGCACCTAAGATGGCGGCCATCGTCGTCATCAAGATAGGACGCAATCGCAAAAGACAAGCTTGATAGATTGCTTCCTCGGGCGTTTTCCTTTCGACTCGTTGGGCATTCAAAGCGAAATCGATCATCATGATCGCGTTCTTCTTGACGATTCCGATCAATAGAATAATACCAATGATCCCTACAACGCCGAGATCAAAACGAAAGAGAATCAATCCGAGCAAACCGCCGACACCTGCTGATGGCAATGTCGACAGAATCGTCAGCGGATGAATGTAGCTCTCGTATAAGACTCCCAAAACGATGTAGACAGTGACCAAAGCCGCCAGGAGCAACAGAGGCGTTGAGGACAACGAGTTGCGGAAGGCTTCGGCTGATCCTTGGAACTGCCCCGTCATGCTGGCTGGCATTTCCAGCTCTTGGGCTGCTGATTCGACTGCGCTGACAGCAGCGCCGAGCGATGTGCCTGGTGCGACGTTGAAAGATACCGTGACAACCGGGAATTGGCCTTGATGATTGATTGCCAGCGGGACGTTGCGTTGTTCAAGTCGAGTGAAGGAATCCAGAGACGCAGCGCGGCCGCCAGTCGTGCGAACATACAGTGAGCCAACGTCTGCAAGTGAGTTCTTAAATTCTGGCAAGACCTCGAGAATCACACGATATTGACTCAGTTGCGTGAACATGGTCGTAACCTGCCGTTGACCATAGGCATCGTAAAGCAAGTCGTCGATCATCATCGGGGTAATCCCAAGCCGCGAAGCGGTATCGCGATCAATGACGAGTTTTGCTTCTTTCCCAGAGTTGGACTGGTCACTAGTTACGTCTTGCAATTGAGGCTGCTGACTCAGTCGCTCGACAAATTTGGGTACAAACTCTTTCAATTCATCGCTACTCGCATCCTCAAGAGAGAACTGGTACTGCGTCCGCGAGATTCGAGTATCGACTGACAAATCTTGCACTGGCTGTAAGAATAAACGGATGCCTTCCACTTGGTCAGCTCGACCTTGGATGCGGTCCATGACCGAGCTGATATCATCGCCACGTTTCCCATGCGGCTTCAAGTTGATCAGAATACGACCATTGTTCAACATGAGGTTGGTTCCATCGATTCCGATAAAACTTGAGATGCTTGCAACTGCTGGGTCATCAGCGACGACCGCGTTTAGCAATGCTTGCTTGGCCTTCATGTTCGTAAACGAAGTATCTTCATCCACTTCGGTAATACCCAAGAGAATTCCAGTATCTTGAACAGGGAAAAATCCTTTGGGAATCATTACATACAAATAAGCAGTACCCACCACCGTTGCCAGGAAGACGAGCATCGTTATGACTTGATGGCGCAATCCCCATCGAAGCGACGCCGCATATAGCCCAAGCATCAATGGCATTTGATCACTCTGTTCAGTTGAACGTGCTTTTGCCATGGCCGGACGGTGAATCAACAGTAACGCACACATCATAGGGGTCAGGGTCAGCGAAACCACAGCCGAAACTAAAATAGTGACGCTCAGTGTTACGGCAAACTCGCGAAATAGTCGACCCACTACGTCGCCCATGAAAAGCAGAGGAATGAGGACGGCGATCAGTGAAATACTGAGTGAGATAATCGTAAACCCAATCTCCTTGGCACCTTTCAGCGACGCCGTCAGTGGATGTTCGCCCTCTTCCACATAGCGCATGATGTTCTCGATCATTACAATCGCATCATCGACCACAAATCCAGTTGAAATGGTTAGCGCCATCAAGGTCAAATTGTTCAGTGTGTAACCGAGCAGATACATGACGCCGAATGTACCCACGATGGACAATGGAACCGCAGCACTGGGAATGATCGTCGCCCGAACGTTGCGAAGAAATAAGAAAATTACAAGAACCACTAAGCCGATCGTGAGCAGCAATTCGTGCTTGACGCTTTCAATCGATGCACGAATTGTTACCGTCCTGTCGGTCAATACTTCTATGAGCACAGTTGCTGGCAAAGATTGTTTTAGCTGCGGCAACATGGCTTGGATGCGATCAACCACTTCAATAATATTCGCGCCAGGTTGTCGCTGAATATTGAGCAAGACGGCTGGCGTGTTATTGTGCCACGCAAACTGCCGAATGTTCTCGACATCATCGATGACATTGGCTACTTCGCCGAGTTTGACTGGCGCACCGTTGCGGTAGGAAACGATTAGCTCGCGGAACTGGTCTGCCGTAAAGAGTTGGTCGTTGGCTCCTATAATGATGGCCTGCTTGGGGCCATCAAAGCTGCCCTTGGCTAAATTGACATTGGCTGTTGCGAGGGCAGATCGAACATCTTCCAGCGTTAGCCCCATGGCTGATAATGACGTGGGATTGGCTTGCACGCGAACTGCGGGTTTTTGGCCACCGGTTACACTCACCTGCCCAACGCCTGAAACTTGCGAGAGTTTTTGAGCTAGTCGCGTATCGGCCAAATCTTGAATGCGAGAGAGCGGAACCGTGTCTGATGTCAATGCAAACGTCAGTATAGGTGCATCAGCAGGATTCACTTTTGAGTAGATCGGGGGATTCGGTAAATCTCGCGGTAAGAAATTGGATGCCACATTGATGGCCGCTTGTACCTGCTGAACAGCAATATCGATGTTCAGCTCTAGAACGAACCTAAGGGTGATTACTGAGCAGCCCTCGGTACTGGAACTCGACATCTGCGACAAACCTGGTATCTGCCCAAACTGACGTTCTAGCGGCGCAGTTACCGACGAAACCATGACGTCGGGGCTTGCCCCAGGATAGAAAGTGACGATCTGAATTGTCGGATAGTCGACTTGTGGCAACGCAGAAACAGGCAACTGGCGATAGGCTATCCAGCCGCTCAAGAGTACAGCAACCATCAATAAGGCGGTAGCTACAGGTCGAATAATAAAAAGCTTGGAGACATTCATTCGACTATGCAATTTCGAAGCATGGAAATCAGCTTACTTAAGACCGCGCGGAAGTAAATTGGGAATCGAGCAAGTTTTTACTGCGAAAAAAACGTCTTCTGGTAGCCAGCGGCGACGCAAGCGCCTGGTACGGTTCAAGGAAGGTAGTGGAAGTTGCCAAACTTCCCCAGCGAAAAGGATCTTTCGCAAGGTCCACTTCGGCGCTATTTCGCTTCGTTGAGCCGTATTGCATTTCGAGGAAAATCGAGCACTTCAGGGGCACTGACGTCACGTTTTGTTTTCATCGCGTTTGCTCTCACCGGGTTTGCCTTCACCGGGTTTGCCCTGGGTGGGCGGTTTGCTTCCGGGCAGTGTGACTTTGCCGCCTGGCTGCAATTTATCGGTGCCTTCCACAACGACTCTTTCACCTGCTGCGATGCCTGTTTGGATTACCGACTTTCCTGCATCGGAAAAGGCGATCTCAACTTTGCGGATATCGACGGTCTCCTCTTCGCTTGCGACGTAAACAAAGGGGAATTCCGGACCACGTTGGATGGCGGTCGATGGAACGACGATGGCATCCTCCCATTGCTTTACGAGCAGTCGTATATTAACGAACTGATTTGGAAACAATGTCTCCTTTTCGTTCTCGAACTTGGCTTTCAGTTTTAGGGTCCCGGTCGATGCATCGACTTGATTGTCGATTGCCGTTAACTTGCCGGTTGCGACCAACTCTTTAAAACTTCGATCGTAGGCTAGAACTTCAATCGAACCGGCTTCATTCAGCCGTCGCTTTACTGCCGGAATTTCATCTTGTGGGATTGCGAATACAACTGAAATGGGCTGTAGCTGTGTAATGACAGCGATCCCTGCAATATCATTTGCTTTGACCATGTTGCCGCGATCAAGCATTCGCAAACCTACACGCCCCCGGATGGGAGCCGTGATCTTGGTGTAAGAAAGCTGTAGTTCCGCATTGGCTAGTGAGGCCTTGTCCACGTTAACTGTCGCTTCCATTTGACGCACCATCGCGGATGATTCATCGACTTCCTGTTGTGAAGCCGCATCGCGGACACTAAGGACCTTCATCCGATCGTAGGTCAACTTTGACAGCGATAACGACGCTTGATCGCGTTCGAGCTGTCCTTTGGCCTGATCGCGCATGGCTTCAAACGGACGAGGATCAATTCGGGCAAGTAATTGGCCTTCTTCGACAAGCTGTCCTTCGACAAAGGCGACCTCCATTAATTCGCCTTCGACTCGACTTTTAACAGCTACGTTATTGAACGCGGCAACCGTTCCAACGCAGTTGATGTATTGCGCAATTGATTCAGCGCTGGCAACAGCTAGGGCAACCAAAGGAGGCCTAGGTTTCGGTTTGCTGGCCGTGTTGGGCCGCACAAAAGCATCAAGCTTGGGTTTCCAAACAGGATAAGTGCCAGCTAGCCCACCGAGCATCGCCAACAAAAGCAGTGATGACACGATGCGATATCGCCAACTCCCCGTGCGTGGGGCATGTTCGGACGGCAAAAGCACGCCCGTACTGCTCTTAGGAACAGCAGTCGGCAATTCATGCTCTTTTGGGGTCTCAAGTTCGGTTGCTTTTGCAGCGCCCGAGCGAACAGTCTTGGAAGAGGGTTCTGCGGTCATGCAGGCACCACTTTGTCGGTAGGTGTAAGGGTGAGGATGGGCGGCACATAACGTGCGGATTTGTTACACAGTATAAGACTAAGTGTAGCTAATTGGTCGTCAGTTTGCGCTAGCTTGCACGGAATTGGGGGTATTGTCCCTTGCCGAGCGTGACCTTGTGCCATCCAATTCGGCAAGGTTTACGGCCTAGGGTGCCCGATCCAGCCTTGTGCTCGTGCAGCGGGACTCAACGTCATTGACGACGGAAGCTGTATACTTGTGCTACTTGCCCGTGAGAATCGGAGCTAGAAGTATCCCGAATTCATGTACGAAAATGAGTCTTAGACTATTCGATTGCCGCACCCGGAGCTACACCGAACGGATCGTAACCACGGTTACATGCCTATCGATCACACGCGATTTATGACGACCCAAACCCCACAAACTTCAACTCCGAGCTATCAACTCAGCGAGCTAACAAATTACGCACTGCGTCTTGGCACTTTCGGATTCGGCGGGCCGGTAGCCTTGGTTGGCTACATGCACCGCGATCTTGTCGAGGATCGGAAATGGATTTCGGAAATCGAGTACAAGGAAGGGCTGACGCTAGCGCAACTGATGCCTGGACCACTCGCGGCTCAACTTGCGATCTACCTAGGGTACGTTCACTACGGAGTTCGCGGTGCGACCGTGGTGGGCACGGCTTTTGTGCTGCCGTCTTTCCTGATGGTACTTGCACTAGGTTGGGCTTACGTTCGCTTTGGTGGGATTGGATGGATGCAAGCCGTTTTTTACGGTGTCGGCGCAAGCGTTATTGGCATCATCTCGATCAGCGCGTACAAACTAACTCAGAAAACGCTGGGCAAGCAAAAACTGCTTTGGGGAATTTATTTGGCGAGCGCAACAGCGACGATCATCACAGAGAACGAGAACATTCTTCTTTTCATTGGTGCGGGATTCTTAGTCCTTTCGACACGCATTCCATGGTGGCGCAGGCATAACTCGACAGCCGCAGGTGTCGCGATCCCGCCGTTGATGCTGCTCGCGTCAGCCAAAGCACCACTAAGTGAATTGTTGACACAGATCGCATTTTTCTTCACCAAAGCTGGTGCGTTTGTCTTTGGAAGTGGGCTCGCAATCGTTCCCTTTCTCTATGGTGGGGTTGTCAAGGAATATGCCTGGCTCAACGACCAAGAGTTTCTCGATTCAGTCGCAGTCGCGATGATCACTCCGGGGCCTGTTGTTATTACTGTTGGTTTCATCGGTTACATCGTCACAGGAAGAGAAGGTGGATTTGGCCCTGGTTTTCTTGGGGCATCGGTTGCGGCTTTGGCAACGTTTCTGCCTTGCTACCTATTCACTATTCTTCCAGCCCCCTATTTCAAGAAGCATGGCAAACGACCAAGCATTGTTGCCTTTGTCGATGGCGTAACGGCTGCAGCTGTGGGTGCGATTGCTGGATCATGTGTGGTACTTGGACGGCGAACAATTTTCGCGAATGACTGGACCCCAGAATGGCCAAAGATTGCGTTGCTATTGATAACGGTTGCGGTTTTACTCCGATTTAAGAAACTGCCTGAGCCAATGGTCGTGCTCGCGGCAGCGATCATCGGTCTAGCGATTTATCCTTTGGTCCATTAAACGGAGTTCGGCTCGTGCGGAAATGGTTGTTACTGACCTATAAAATCCCTCGGGAGCCAACGGCCGGTCGTGTTTTCGTCTGGCGAAAGCTGAAGCAACTGGCAGCTATTGCCATTCAAGACGCCATTTGGGTCTTGCCCAAGACGCCGAGAACGCAGGAACAATTTCAATGGCTCGCGACAGAGATCACCGAACTTGGAGGCGAAGCTATTCTATGGGAAGCGGACCAAGTTTATGCCACAGACAGCGTGGCACTCGAAAAGCAATTCAACGAGCCGTTGATCGAAGAATACAAGTCGATTTGTGCCTCGCTAAGAAATAAGAACTGCGATCTGGACGAATTGTCCAAACGATATGTCGAAGCCCACAAACGAGACCACTTTGCTTTGGAAATCGGAAGGCAAACTCGCGAGAAGTTAATGAAACTAGGTGGAGGATAGCTAAGTGAAATGGGTTACATGGAAGAAAGTAGGAGTGGACCGAATTGGTTGCGCATGTTCATTCAGCGACTGATCGATCCCGAGGCTGAGTTCGTGTTCGTCGAAATGGGTGACCCATTGCCAGTTGATGCTGAGCCGTTCGACTTACCGGACGCAAAGTTTGGACATCATCATGGACACTGTTCATTTCACTCATTGCTAAAGCACAGCAAATCGAACGATTCCGTTCTTCACCGAATCGCAAGAATTATCGACGAAGCTGACACGTTGCAAGCGGTGCATGTTGAACCCGCTTCGACGGGTCTAGACCTCATTTGTGAAGGTATACGACTTATCTGCAAAGATGACGCGGAAGCCATTGCAACAGGAAGCTTCATCTACGATGCGCTTTATGAACGATTGAAAGAATAGAATGTGCAACGATTGGTTCGTTGCGATTTGGTTGCCTTTTAGAAGGAGTTTACGATGAATCTGAGAAGATGGATTTTGATGGTCGGCGTCCTGGCGTTTTCGACGCAAACTTTGCGGTGTTTGGCCGACGATATGTTTTCAAATGCAACGCTCGGCGAGATGCCGAAGGGTTGGATTGCGGCCAAAACGGGGACCGGTGAAGGTAGTGTTTGGAAAGTCCAAGAGGACGCAACAGCTCCGAATGGCAATCGTGTTCTTGTTCAGACGTCAGGTCTTGGACCGAACACTTTGTTCAATCTCGCGATCTCAGACGCCGCGAATTTGATAGATGTGAACATGGAACTGTCTCTGAAACCGCTCAGTGGGAAGATCGACCAAGGAGGAGGCCCCGTCTGGCGATATAGAAATTCCAACAACTATTATGTCGCACGCTGGAATCCACTTGAGGGGGACTTTCGACTTTTCAAAGTGATAGATGGAAAACGGACTCAGCTCGGCACAACAGTTTCGCTTGATTCAAAACTTGGGGAGTGGCATACCATTTCTGTTAGTCACCTGGGCGATCATATCAAAGTTTCGTTTGACCAAAAGACCGTCTTTAACGTCGACGATGCGAGCATTCAAACCACTGGGAAGTTTGGCATGTGGACGAAAGCGGACGCAGTTACCGCGTTCACGTCGCCATTAATTCGGACGAATACCGCAAGTGACTCGCCAAAGTCGGTACTGGTGGTGAACACGCAGGATGCGTCTGTCTCGAATGTCGACCTGACGACCATGAAAGAAATCTCTCGAAATCCGGTCGGAGGAAGACCGTACGGCATAACTGTCTCCAAAGATGGCAAGCGAGTTGCAGTCGGCGTCGAGGATGAAGAGTGCGTTAAGTTCTTTTCGCTACCCGATTTTACACTACTTGGAAAAACGCCAATCGGCAAAATGTTCAACGATCACATCGTTCTAACTCAAGATGGGAAGAGCGTAATGGTTGCGAATTTTTACAGCGACGACGTGGTTCTGATCGACATCGATTCGATGAAAGAAACAGGGCGAATTGCTGGCTGTAGCGCGCCGCACGTTGTCAAATTCGGTCCCTTGCAGAACAGAGCATTTGTCACCTGCAAGAAGGTTACGGGAATTGCGATTATCGATCCCGTAAAACAGGAACTCATTAAGTTTCATCAGTTGAACGTAAATCCGAGAAGCCTTACCTTTTCTCCGGATGAGTCCAAAGCCTATTTTGGTTCGTTTTGGGTCAATGGTTTCTTTGAGCTCGATATGGAGTCAGGCAAAGTAACTCGACTCTTCTCGTTTGATCCACCGGCAGAAAATGCCTTGAACCAAGAAGTGACTTACCATGGAGTTGAAGCGGTTGGGGATAACATTGTGCTCGCGGCCAATGAGGGAAGGTCTTTCGTAGACTCAGTGGACGTGTCAACAGGAAAGCTGTTGGATCGACTGACGGCGGTTGAAAAACCATGTTGTATCGAGCGAATACCAGGTAGTGCTGGTGAACCTACCCGAGTTCTGGTTAGCGCACTTGGAGACGGAACGCTCCACTTTGTTGAAATTGGGGCGAAGGGAAAGATGAAGGACTTGGGCCATGCAACCGTTGGCAAAGCGCCAAAGCGAGTTGCATTCGTATATGCTCAACGTCAATGAGCTTGGCGGAAACTACTTCAATTACAAACCAAAATAGAGGAAAATCATGGCTTCATTCACACGTCGAAATTTCATTTTTGCATCATCCGGCGCTGCGGCGGGTGCATTGACGGTTCCCGGTCTGCTAGAGGCCGCTGAAACTGCGGGCACGAACGAACTGGACTTTTCTCAGAGCGGACTGGTTACAGGGCAACCTAAGCCACTCAAGTTGAAAGAGATTCCTGGCTTTCTAAGTGCAGCTCAGATTGCTCCCCATCATACGGCACACTATGGAGGTGCTTTGAAAGCAGTTGTTGCGGCTGATTCAAAGCTCGAAGAGTCCCTAAAGAACGGAACGCCAACAGATCCAGCGGCTTTCGCGCATCTCAAGCGACTGATTAACAGTCGAGGCAACAGCGTTGTACTACACGAATGTTACTTCGATGGTCTCTCGAAGACTGAGCTCAAGCCAAGCGACAGTCTACGTTCAGCAATTGAATCCCGATTTGGTTCGATGGCGAAATGGGCCGACGATTTCATCGCATCGGCAAAGGAAGCCGCAGGTTGGGCGATGCTCGTGAAGCATCCAGTGAACAAGAAACTCTACAACATCGTAAGTGACGAGCATGCGATGGGGGTGTTATGGATGGCAATGCCTATCGTAGTTATTGATACCTATGAGCATGCGTTCTACATCGACTATCAAAACCGCAAGGCAGAATACATCGAGAAATTCATGTCACATATCGACTGGCAAGAAGCTGAGCGGCGATTTCAGTAAGCTTGCTGCTTTGATCGAAGTTTACTTTGGGCCAAGCCAGAGCCACGTTCCGACTGTACAGCTTGCGAGTAGCATCCCGAGCCCAAACGCGGGCCAGAAGTTTAGCCCAAGCCGATCGGCGAATGCTAGTGGCACGAAGAAGGGAAGTCCTAGCGGGACGAGCACAAGTGTTTCACGAGCAAACTTAGATGTAGTCGCTAGGTCTTGTGTTTGCTGCCACTGCAATATGATCGCGATGATACTTAGAATTGGCAGTGTAAGAATGAACGCACCTAGGCGTGGGTTCTTCTGAGCAATTTGAGTGACAACCGCCAACGTGATTGACGCTAAAATCCATCGAACTATTCCCCACATCGGCATTCTCCGTTAAAGATAATGCAGTATCGGCGTTAACAATACTGCATGTGATAGCTTATGAATCGATCAAGCGCTAATTGTGGTCGTGCCCAACATGTGCTTCTTCAGCGAACTCGCCTGAATAGGGCGTTCCGTGGACTTCACCGCTAATGGTTCCGGCAAATTCTTGGACAACACCTAAACTGTCATGCACTCCTACGAACCGCGATGAGACTCCACCCGATTCTCCATCAAGCGGCTTGGCAGCCAATTCAACCTGGAATGGTGGCTGTTTGATCGTCAATAGAATCTTGTCGGCTTTGATGGGCGAAGGTGATTTCTCGTCGCTACCGACCAAATACACGGTAGCTTCCTTCTTGTCGTGGTCGACGCAGAATTCGACATGATATTTGCCACCACCCCAATCTGCCATCGTTCCGTCGTGCGGACCGGCACCGTGTCCTGAATGTGCGTGATCGCCATCTTTGTGATCATGTCCGTGATCGGCGCTCGCAGTGCTATCTGTTTTAGGTGCAGGGGCACTTGGTTGGCAACCAACGAAGCATGTGAGCGACGCGGTAGTCAAAACGATGCCGGTAAGTGAACGAATCTTCATTTTTAATTCTCCATTAAAGTTTGCGCCCTGAACCGGGCACTTGCCATCTAGTGGGGTGACAACGTGTCGCCCGATAAAAATCAAATCTCGTCAACTGCAACATCAGCCTTAGCAAGGCCGATCGCACTTCGACCGCTGAAATTCCAAAACAAACCAGGGTGGATTAAGAATTCACAGAAAGTTGATGTTACCAATCCACCGAGAATCACCGTCGCAACGGGATAGAGGATCTCGCGTCCCGGTTCCTGGCCGCCTAGAACAAGCGGCACAAGACCGATGCCAGCAGTTAGCGCCGTCATCAATACAGGGGCCAATCGCTCAAGACTCCCGCGAAGAATCATGTGCTGAGTGAACTCTTCGCCCTCGTCTTTCATTAAATGAAAATAGTGTGTCACCAGCAGAATTCCATTTCGCACGGCAATGCCACCCAGAGAAATGAACCCTACCAAGCTGGCAACAGTCAACGATTGCTGTGTCAGTACAAGAGCCAAAACGCCGCCGATAAATGCCGTTGGCAGCGCATTGAGAATCTGCAGAACGATTCGCACAGAGGGAAAGAGGACCATCAAAACGACAAACATTCCAACGACCGAAACTGCGGCTAATATCGCGATCAGAGTTGTTGCCTTTTGCTGACTTTCAAATTGGCCGCTGTACTCTATGAAATAGCCTGCTGGCAGGTTCAATTGCTTCTGAATCCTCTGTTGAATCTCTGCCACTGCGCTCGCAAGGTCACGACCTTGAGTATTGCAGCGAATCACCATCCTTCGCCTTGCATTGTCGCGATTTACCGCATTAGGACCAGCACCGGTTTCAATGTCGGCTAGCTCCCTTAATTCGATTTGCCCGCGACCACCGGGTAAATCAATCCGCAATCGGCCAAGATTCGCATAGTCCGTTCGATAGGCTTCCTCGAGGCGAACCATCAAATCAAATCGGCGTTGCCCCTCGAGAACTTGGGAAACGACTTCCCCTTGAAGGGCCGTTTGCAGGATCTGTGCGACATACGCTCGCGTAAGGCCGTGAAATGCGAGGTCATCTGTTCGAAGCCGAATATGCAGCTCATCCGTAAGTCGAATAGGCTCAACAACGGGTGGTGTAACTCCGGGAATGCTTTCCAAAGTAACCTTTACTTGGTCGGATAGCCGCTGCAAAGTATCGATGTCGTCGCCATGGATCTTGATTGCAATTTGAGCGTAGACGCCCGAAACCATATGGCTGATCAAGTGAGCAAGCGGTTGTTCGACTTCAATATCCACACCAGGGACTTCTTCGCGAAGTTCTTTGAGGATTTTCTCGATGGTCTCTTCACGATGGCGGCCGCTGTTCGGATTCATGCTAAGAATGTATTCGCCAGCATTCACCGGGGCAGCATGTTCATCCATCTCAGCTCGTCCGGTTCGCCTTACGAAAAACAGAATTTCGCCTTTCGGGCTATCATCTGACTTCTGCATCGCTCGGAACTTGTTATCAATCAATCCGCTTGTGTTATTGGATGCCTCCAGTGAAGAACCCGGTGGAAGTGTCACATTGACGAGAATGCTACCTTCGTCAAATTGCGGAAGAAAGTTTCTCCCAAGCTGCGCTAGCTGCCATGCGGCAACACCGACCATACTCCAAGTGAGTATCAGAAGTAGGACTGGACGTGCCATGCTAAACCGAATCAGATGGCTCGCGACGTTCTTCAGTCCGCGAAGCAACAGGCTGTCCTGGTCACCGTGTACTGCCTTAGAATTGGCTAACAAGTAATATGACAAAACTGGAGTCACTGTCATGGATACCAGAAGTGAAGCCAAGATGGAAACGATGTAGGCGATTCCAAGCGGCGTGAACAGGCGTCCCTCAACTCCCGACAGAGCGAATAGAGGCATGAATACGAGAATCACGACCGCCGTCCCAAACACCACCGAGCTGCGAATTTCAGAACTGGCCTCATAGACAACACGTAACGCGGGTTTGGGGTTTTCTGACGAACTGTTCTGGCGCAATCTTCGAAAGATGTTCTCGACGTCGACGATAGCATCGTCGACGAGTTCACCCATGGCCACGGCAATTCCACCGAGAGTCATCACGTTGATCGACAGATGGGTGCCGGTAACGTATCCGATCAACCGAAACACAAGCGTCGTGATGACGAGCGACAAGGGAATCGCACTTAAGGTTATGAACGTTGTTCGGAAGCTAAGTAAGAACAAAAACAAAATGATCAATACGAGAAAGGCTCCAATCACGAGAGCTTCCGCGACGTTGAACACGCCTCGGTCGATGAAATTCTTCAGCCGGAAGAGTTCGGCATTGATGACGATATCGGCTGGTAGCGTTAGTTCGATCTCTTCAAATGCAGCAGCCAGCTTGTCAGTTAGAAGTCTTGTATCGACGTGTGGCTGTTTTACCACAGTGAATACTACACCTGGTCGTCCGTTGACACTACCGTCACCGCGTTTAAGTTGCGGGCCTTCAACGACATTTGCCACTTGGCTCAGGAGTACTGATCTCTTGGCATCCATGCGAATTGGAGTGTTCTTTAGATCATCGATCACACGGTGGGGCTCTGGCCCTAGCCGACCGAGAACTCGAATTGGACGCTCCGACTCACCCTCAATCGCAAAACCGCCACTGGTGTTGATATTGCTTGCTTTGAGTGCAGCCTCCACTTCATTGAGTGTTACTTCATACTCTAAAAGCGCAGCTGGATCGATGAGAACTTGGTACTGCTTCCGATCGCCCCCCTGAATGAAGGCCTCTGCTACGCCCGTCACTTTGAGCAAGCGGGGTCGAATGACCCAATCAGCAATCGTTCGCAGAGTCATCTGCTGTGACAGATCAGTCGGGATATCAGTAGCGTACTCCTTGCCATCTACTCGCACTTGAACAGACTGCGCTGTTTTTAGATCGCTCGACGCATCGACAAGAGTACTTGGAACGAACTCCCAACTTGCAACTCGATGTCGGTCCACAGGTTTCCAGGTTGCGTGCTTAGATTCGCTGTTACCGGATTCCCAAAGTTCGAGCATCAACCCCGACTTGGCAATCGGAAACAGCTTGCCTCCGTTGGGACCTTTCTGTCGGTACATGCCCGCAATCATGATTTGCCCCATGATCGAGGCTGGTGGCGTCATCTGCGGGCGAATGCCCTCTGGTAAGACACCGGCAAGTGTTGCCAACCGCTCCTGGACAGTTTGGCGAGCAGCTCGAATTTCAGTGCTCCAATCAAACTCAATGTAAATTACATTGAGGCCTGCGGTTGTTTGGCTCCGAACGGCTTGAACCCCGCTTGCACCAAGTAACGCTGTTTCGATGGGCTGAGTAACGAGGGTTTCGACTTCTTCAGTCGCTAGCCCTGGACATTCGGTCAATATAATGACACGTGGACGGTCGAGGTCTGGAAACACGTCGATCGGCATCGTCGTTGCAAAGTAGGTTCCGTAGCCGAGCATCGCCAGGCTAATGACGACAACTAGCATTCGGTAACGAAGTGCGTTGCGGATAATTGAGTTGAGCATGATGGTGTTTCCTTAGTGTGCTGCGTGGGTGGTGCCATCGGCATGCACGTGGATATCCGCTCGAATACCGCTCGCCGCCTGGGCCTTAAGAACCCGATTGAGCGCCGCAGCTGAACTCTGGGCCAGATAAAAGCCGGGAGTTACGCTGCCATCGTTTGCTATCACGACATTCAGTCGATCTTGATGGAGTACATTGACGGAAATTCGATTGAACAGGTCGCCGTTTTGCTGGAACACGTAAGCTTCGGGACCTTCATGAACCAGAGCAGGCGAGGGAAGTACCAATACGTTTTGCATTTCCTCGACAGGCACATGGAGCCGCACTCGCTGTCCCGGGCGGAACCGCCAAACCGCGAAAACTTGACCGCCCTTTTCGTATGAACGGGATTGATTCTCTAGGGGTACGAAGAAGGAGAGCGTCCGACTTTCCACATCTAGAGAATTGGCAAGATGGCGGATAGTCAAAGGAGTTCCAGTTTCCTGCCAAATTGATCCATCGTCATCGCTGAATTCCGCTTGAACAGGCAAGCTGTTCTCGGCGACTTTTGCAAGTAACGTAGCTTCCTTTTTAAAAGCACTGCCTTCGATGTAAAGATCTTGGTGGTTCGATAGCATGGAAAGCAGTTGACCGGCCTGAACTTGCTGGCCAAGGTCGACCTTCAGTTCTTGAACTTCATATCGCGGACTCTTATAGTTCGGCTCGGCTTGTTGATTGCCAGGCGAGACTCGCTGAGGTGGAGCCACCACTTCGATTGTTGATACGAATCGACCTTCTGCCACGGCATCGTTTAGCGGTGGTGTCAGTCCACGAGTTAAAAGATCCTGGCGAAATCCTTGAATCGCCGCCGCTTGGCGCTTAGCTTGATTGTCGAGTTCAATAAGCTTCACTCCGGTAACCGCTCCAGTTTGTGCCGCGGAATCTAATCGAGCTTTGTTCTCGGCGATAAGTTGCAGTTCTTTGTTCGCACGAAAAAGCTCGGCCTGGGTGTTCTGCAAGTACTCGCTGAATAGCCGTAGAGTGAAAAGTTTTTCACCAGGCTGGACTGTGTCTCCTGGAAACGCATGTACCTCGGCGACTGTTCCAACTGCAGGGGAAGTCACGCCACGGTCGGAGAATCCTGGGCGGTCTGTGATAACACCTGGGATCTGAATGGTCCGCCAGTACGTTTGCGGTTTGGCACTTTTTGATACTAGGTGCAGGTTCCTTCTCGCCGTTTCGCTTAGTCTCAACGTTTTGACTTCCTGCGGTGCGAGCGGCTTGCTCTCACCATGCTCATCCCGCGATGCGTTTTTCGACGTTATAACGAACGGAGTTTGCTCCCGATTTCGGTCAATCCGATCAGCCCCGCCAATACGGCAAAGCCGAGAATGTAAACCACTGTACTTCGAATTTTCATGATTAAACCCATCGCTTGGCCGATGGTTTTCGGACCAAGTACTGAATAGCTAAGAAGAAATTGAGAGTTCACCAATGCGTAGATGCGATGTGATGAAGTGCTTGAAGGTTGATCGAAACGCACGATATAAGACGGAAGGCACGAATCTGCATTGCTTGAGAATGCGAGTGCCAGGGGCGATCAGCAGCGAATAGACATTGTCAGTAGATAGATGGGGCAATGTCGGTGTTTATCAGGCACATGACAGCAGTCGCAGACCCCGGTTGGATGGGTCTGGAACTCGCAAACAAACAACCAAATCGGTTGAAAATCCGTCCATTGATTTTGCTTAACCTCAGACGCAGAACGAGCCAAGAGCGACACTGGCGATTCGGTTAGAAATACAGCGTCTTGATCATGATCGACAGTGCACTCAATGGAAGGCCGGGGAGCTTTGCACTTACCTTTGGTTATGCATTTAGCTGAGTCGTTGTGCGAGTGCCCATGTACATGACTATGCTCATGTTTATTTTCGTCGCTGTGGCCAACATGGACGTGTGGTCGGCTATCATGTTCGAAACTTTCCTCAGACGACGACCCAACATGCAGATGTGGTACATATGCAAATTGAGCGATAAATAGCGAGGCTATCATCGCGATTGAGATCAGTGGTCTTAAAGAAAAAGTGCGCATGGGGAAAGGATAGATTTGAATCTGTGTACGCGAGTTCCAAAAATAAGTGGAACTCCAGTAATCATTTGGGCTGGAAAGCGATAATCATTATAACCGTTTCTTTCGAACGCCAATACCCTTCGCTGCCCACATCGATTTAACGTGCCGGTGTGTCGAGCGCTGGAGTCGCCGTCCGACCAGTATTTTGCGTTGTTTAGGTTCCTAAGGACTGTCGTCAGATTTTTCTTCGTTGGACGGCAATTCCGGTGGCGACTCCAAATAGAGGTCGTCGAGCTGTACGATGCTGCCGATATCCACGACGGCTTGCCATTGCCCCTCAATCGCTTGCAAGTAGTTCTGCAACACCTGAGAGAGATTGAGTTGAGAAACAACGATGTCACTGAAGCTTACTTTCTCAGGTTCACTTTGATAGCGTTGGACAGTGCCTTGGTACGCCTGCGTCAGGTTGGGAATCACTGCATCGTGAAGTGATTTCACGAGTCTTAAATTGAGTTCGTATCGCCCGTATGCTTCGCTGAATCGCGTCTGGATATCATAGCGGCTGGCCTCCAGTGAACGGTTTGAAGAGACGATTTGTGCGCGAGCTGATCGGATGTTGCCTTGGTTGTAATCCGAGACGGGGATTGCCATCCCAACTTGCAAACCGAACTGATAATTCGATGTGGCGTTGTCGAATTGATGGGAATTGTTCACTTGGATGTCAGAACGAGGAATTCTAGTCTGGAGCACATAGTTCGTTTGTGCCTGAGAAATGCGATTCTGCGCATCGAGAATGTCTGTGTGTTGCAAAGTCGCCATTGTTAGCAACGATGCGTAATCATATTCAGGAGCGACCACATCAGAGCGACCGCTTAGATCAAGTGGTTGCATTTCAGGATTTCCCAAGGCCACTGCCAGTTGACG
>JANLQO010000051.1:0-7414 GCA_031367855.1 Planctomycetia bacterium
CATGGCGGCTTGAGTCTTGGGTGGGGCGCGATTGATTTCGTCAGCTAAAACGATGTTTGCGAAAACGGGTCCGTGCACAAACTGAAACTCGCGGCGACCGGTTTCGGTTTCCTGCAAGATGTCGGTACCGGTGATGTCCATCGGCATGAGGTCAGGCGTGAACTGAATGCGGCTGAATTTAAGCGACATCGTCTCGGCAAGTTTGCTTACGAGCAGCGTTTTGGCCAAACCTGGAACGCCCATCAGCAGCGCGTGACGGCGAGCAAACAGACAGATTGCCAATTGTTCGATAACCTCGCTTTGGCCTACGATGACCCGCGCCAGTTCAGCCGTCAGCCGCCCAAAGGCTGCTCGCAGGCGGTCGATCGCCTGCACATCATCTTCATTTAGCCTCGCAACTGTATCACTGACCGCTTGACTCATTGGTGCCTCTCATGATCGTTAAAATTACCGCGACTGGCTTAATCCGATGACTTGCGGACCTCACAAGCGGCATATCCAGCATGGCATATTGTAATCCATATTCGAAGCGGGCATGATTCTACTCGAAAGATATTGAGACTCACTCACGAATCCTTGGCAGAATCCACGTTGCCGCTGAAACTCAGGCCGTTGATCGGAAACTAATGCTCGATAATGCTCCCGTAATTACCTGCCAGCACCGTGCCTTGACGATCGAAGGCTATTCGCGGGCGGCCGTTCAAAGCTACTGGCGTATCCCCGAACTGAGAATTGCGTTTGATCTCGGCGCGCACCCTTGGGACTTCATGGGCACCTCGACGGTAGCGATCACCCACACCCACCTCGATCATATCGCCGCTTTGCCCGTCTACATTGCGAGGCGGCGGATGATGAAAATGGAACCACCCACGATCTACTTGCCCACACAAGCCGTCGATGGAGTCGAAGCCATGCTGCGAGTGGTCTCGCGGCTCGATCGAGGCCGGTTGCCGTGCACGATCATTCCGGTCGATCCTGGCCAGGAAATCGAACTGTCACGCGAATTGGTCATGACCGTGCATAAGACCACGCATACCGTGCCCAGCGTCGGCTACATCGTGTGGGATCGTCGCAAGAAACTGAAGCCCGAATACTTGACCCTCAGCGGTACTGAGATTCGCGACCTACGACTCACCGGCGTCGACATTACCACCGAGGTTCGCGTACCGATCCTAGCCTATACAGGGGATACGTCACCGCCCGGCCTGGACGAAAATCCGGACATGATGCGCGCTCAAGTGCTGATTACGGAAATGACTTTTGTGGCCCCCAAGCACCGCAAGGAAAAAATTCATAAGCACGGACACATGCACTTGGACGATTGGATCGCACGCAAGGATATGTTCCAAAACGAACTCATCATCGCCGCTCACTTCAGTGTCCGCTACACTGCCGCCCAAGTCGAACGCGCCATTCGCAAAAAACTACCCGACATGCTCGAGGGCCGCTTAAAGCTGTGGTTGTAACGGTTGCCCATGGTGGCGAGGGATTAAGCTCCTGCTTGACAGAAATTCTTGCTGCCAAAATTTTCGCAGGTGTAGACCGCAAGCTGGAAGCGCTGAAAGCTTAGGCCACTTGCAAGCTTACACACAGGATCTTCGCGCACGATATATTGTTAGCAGTCGGCTTCCCGAGTCTGTGACTTACTTTGAATGCGATCATGCAGAGTTCTCCGCCCGCGTCGGATATTCCACTTTCGATTCGAGATTTGACCGTTGCCTACCACCGCAAGCCAGTGTTATGGAACGTTACCTTGGACATTCCTGACGGCAAATTGGTCGGATTGGTGGGTCCTAACGGTGCGGGAAAAAGCACGTTGCTCAAAGCCATCATTGGGATGGTGCCCAAGATCTCTGGGGCCATCCGCATCTTCGGCCAATCGTATGCGGAGAGCCGCGCCCAGGTGGCTTATGTGCCGCAGCGTGAAACCGTCGATTGGGACTTTCCGGCAACGGCGCTCGACGTTGTTCTCATGGGTACCTACGGTCGATTAGGATGGTTTCGTCGCGCCGGGAAAGTCGAGCGTGATGCGGCGCACGAAGCGCTGGCAAAAATGGAAATCGAACATTTGGCTGGACGTCAAATCAGCCAACTCTCCGGTGGTCAGCAGCAACGAACTTTTCTTGCGCGGGCTCTGGTGCAGAACGCTAAATTGTTCTTGATGGACGAACCGTTCGCTGCGGTAGATGCAGCCACTGAACGTGCCATTGTGAGCTTGATGAAGGACCTGCAAACCACCGGTAGCACGATTGTGGTTGTGCATCATGATTTGCATACCGTGCCAGAGTATTTCGATCATCTTGTGTTGCTGAATACGCGACTGGTCGGCGCGGGCCCAACGAGTGCCGTGTTCACCGAAAGAAACCTTCAGAAGACCTACGGCGGCAAGCTGACGTTGTTGGAGGAGATCGGCGAAGCGATGAAGCGGCGCGATCAAAGGTCGAAACTATGATGGCCTTCGATGCCGGGGTTTCGCCGTTACTCGCCGACAGTCAGCTGTGGCGTCTGATGACGTTGCAAGATTACAACACCCGCGTGGTGCTCGCCGGCACCATCCTGCTCGGCATTACATCCGGTCTCGTGGGCGTTTACCTGCTGCTGCGCAAACGAGCCTTGCTGGGCGATGCGATTAGTCACGCGACGCTGGTCGGTATCGGGCTCGTCTACCTGTGGACTGTCATGATCGGACAAGACAAAACACTGAGCGTGCTTTTGATTGGGGCCGCCATTAGCGGGACGCTGGGTGGCGTGAGCGTCTTGCTCTTGCGTCATTTTGCAAACATTCGCGAAGATGCCGCGCTGGGCATCGTTTTGAGCGTATTCTTCGGTGCCGGGGTTGCACTCTTGAGCGTTCTACAAAAAATCAAGAAAGGCAACATCGCGGGTCTCGAGAGTTTCATTTATGGAAAAGTAGTCGCGATCACGGGCGATGACGTAGCGCTCGCGGCAGCTGTACTGGTGGTCGTTGCCGTAATCATTGCCGCTTTAGGTAAAGAGCTAAAAATACTCTGCTTCGATATCGAACTAGCGCGCAGTCAAGGCTGGCCAGTCATGCTGCTCGACTGCTTGCTGATCGCGATGGTGGTCGCCGTTACGATTGTGGGCTTGAAGGCGATTGGTTTGATCATGGTGATCGCATTGCAAGTGATCCCCGCGGCGAGCGCGCGGTTTTGGACGCACGACTTGAAGCGCATGCTGATCATCAGTGGCTTGCTAGGCGGTCTTAGTTGCGCGGTAGGCGCCATGGCAAGTGCCGTTTTCGCCGATATGCCCAGTGGAGCGACGATTGTTTTGTGTGGCTGCGGGTTCTTTCTGCTCAGCTTTACATTGGGAACCGAGCGTGGCGTGCTGTGGACGTATCTACATCAAAAGAACTTGCGACGACAGCAAGAGTATTTACATCTGCTGCGTGCTTGCTACGAACAATTGGAATCCCGTCGCGCTCTGCCCACGTCAGCCAAAGCCAGCACCACGGAACTCATTGCAATTGGTGACGTCGCCGAAGTGCGCGCATGGTCCCATCGTTTTGCATCCAAGATTGCCAGTGAACTCGACGCCCGCGGTTTAATTGTCTTGCGACGAAACGGAGATCTACAGCTGACAGCCCGCGGGATGGTGCAAGCGGAAGAAGCAGTCCGCGAACATCGCTTGTTAGAAATGTACATGATGGAGCAAGCGGAGGCCGACGTCGGCCAAGCGGATCGCGAAGCCGATTATCTTGAACACGGTTTATTGCCTGAGCACTTAGCGGAACTCGGCGAAAGCGTTGCTCGCGGTACGCCTCCACCGGTTCCACCAAGCCCACATCCATTGAAGCTCGACAAGCCCGACAAGCCCGACAAGCCCGACGGCAAGAATTAAGTAGGGTGGGTCGAAGCACTAGACCCACCGCGCAAATTTCGGTGCTGCAATCCAAGAGCGCGATCAATATGGGTGGGTCTCGTTCCTCGACCCACCCTACTCGTCGATCCACCCTGCGTCTACCGCGGCACGTCGAGTGCTGGGTTCTGGGAGCTGCTCTGGGAATTCGCTTCGTATGCAATCATTTGTTCTGTAGCGGCTCGACAGTGGCCAGCCACGTTCACGGCCGCGCGAAGTTCGTCTTGCGTAAAGTACTTTTCGTTGCCAGTGTACTGCGATTCGCGACGATTCTTTTTCGCGAGCGAGTCCCAGGTCATACCGTTGGCCATGTTCCAAGCGGCCGCTTGCGCGATGTTCTGCTTGACTTTACCCTCCGCGAGCAGCCTGCACAGCTCGGTAACCTTCGGATCGGCGTTGAATTGTTCCAGTGGAACAATGATATACTTCATTCGTGGATTGGGATCTGCTTTCCCATGCTCGAGGCATACCATTTCGATTTGTAGTTTTCCTGGTCGATCCGCTTCAATGCGGAACATGCCCCGACCACCTCCGCCTCCGCCAAAGGGTCCACCGCCTCCGCCCAATTGTCCTCCACCGCCCAATTGACCACCGCCTCCTTGACCGCCGAATCCGCCGCCAAGTCCCTGGCCGCCACCCCCCTGGCCACCGCCACCTTGTCCGCCACCGAATTGTCCGCCACCTTGCCCAGCGCCAAACAATCCGCCGCCCTGGCCTCCACCGAATTGACCACCACCGAATTGCCCACCGCCAAACTGTCCACCGAATTGTCCGAGCACGGGGACAGCCGCGAAGACATCGGGCAAGCGAACCATGACCGGTTCTTGAGTCTTGTTGGCGATGATCAAATTGGCTCGATGCGAACCGAGTGCCACCACCTTAACGTCGAGCAGCTTCGACTGCATTCCATCAAACAATTCGATTTCAGCGGCTGCATCAGCTCTCGCAACCTTTTTCGCTGATTTCTCTACCGCCCCTAACGCACCACAATTTGCCGCAATCGCGCATAGCGAAAGCGACCAGCTAACTAGTTTTCTCATGATCCCTGCTCCTGTTCCTCAAAGCGATTGTAGAATGGGGCTACTTAACAAAGTGTTGCCCCAAAGACGAGCGGCGCAAGTCTCTGCCTCAAGAGGTCACGCCGTTAGCGGATTTACATTAAGCACTCAGTGTGCCGTTTGAACTTTGCGCGATCACCCATTTGCCCAAAAGGTTCGACAACTTCCACGAATTGCCTCGATTTCGTCCAGAAAACTCTCTTCCAATGCTGTGTAAAGACTATCGAGCCCGATCGCCGTCCGCCGGCTGTTGCGCAAAACGCTGCTGGGCGTTGCAAACTGCTGCAGCTTTTTGGAGCGTTTACTTTTGCTTTGCTATCGGTTGCCGGCAAGTAAACGAAAACGTCATGAAACACCGCGTCGCCTCATCGTCGATGGCACCCACCTGGTTCGGGCCGCACTTGACGGCGACTTGTTCCCACTGCGGACAGTCCAGTCCAGTCGTCCACGAAGCGTACGATCCGGCTGTACCCACGCGGTGTTTTAGTTGCGGAGCGCTTTGCATTTGCAAAAATGATCTCCAAGCGGGTGAAGTGATCGAGGTCGTCCGACGCGATGCGAATCATCCGCTGAAGCGTTTTGACGTGGTAGCGTATGGCACACATGACGAAGACGAATTCTCGCAATCTTTGAAGCGAGTATGGGCCTTGCCGGGCGAGCGCATCGAGCTTCGTGAGGGAAAAGCGTGGATTAACGGAACTCCATTGCAAAAATCGGCGCAGGAGTTGGCGTCAGTTTGTTTGCCCCTGAGTCGCTTTCCTTTGGACCTTCGCAGTCATTGGTGGGTTGCAGACGTGTCGCACATTGAGCCCATTCGCATCGAAGTGGCGGCTAACCAAAGTTACTTTGAATTAAAGCCAAATCAGCGGCTCGAGTTTCGATACGTCCGACCAAACCGCCACCCTGAGATGCTAAGCATGCTTCCCAGTCCGATTGTGGATGATTTTCCATTCAACCAAAATAGCATCGCCCAGTTCCATGAAGTGCCCAGCTACATGCTGGCCCTTGAGCTCGTCAGACCGGTACTCACTCCTTGGTTCGTGCATATGCGCTCTCAGGGAAAGCAATTCAGACTGTGCGTCGGATCGAACAGCAAAGTGACGGGCGGGCAGGCAAAACCAACTTCCGCAGAGATCGATGGAACGAATCGTTTATTAATTGCCGTCTGCGACGACCGGCTGCTCGCCGCTACTGAGAAGCGTGACTCCGCTTGGAATCTCGTCGACCTAGAAGCTGATTCGGACCCGGAAAACGCCAAGCTGGATTCGCTGATAACGATCACGACATCGGAGCCGCTGAGGATCAAACGCCTACTGATCGCACGCGACCAGTTTCTGGGCCCACGCGAGAGCCGCTTGACCGAATGGGAACTAACGGGAAACGAGGCTGAGATAGCGGAGGCAAATGCCTCGGGCTATTTCGTGCTTGGCGACAACCTGCGATTGTCGCTCGATAGTCGCGAAACAACAGTCGGTCGCATCGCGTCGGATCGAATCACAGGATTAGTTAAGCGACTTGAAGACTCGCCCGAGTGGATTTTGTCGCTCCTGGACCATGCCTTTCGTGCAGTTGATCGACGTCAAGATCACAATCGGCATGAGTGAACCACCGAGGGTCGCTACCAGTCACTCGAGAACAACGCGAAAAGCATCATTCTTCTTGTAAGTTGTCGTAGGCCCACCACCTGTCGATCCAAACTCGAGATGGCAGTCGAGAAAAATGCCAACGTTGGCGTCTGCAGGAATGTCGATTTCCATCGTAACAACGTTGTTTTCGCGAGTGATGTTCTTGCCTTCGAAAGGGCCGATTTGAGCCCAGCTTGGGGCTCCGTCGGACAGCGGACGGCGTTTGGCGGCGTCTGGCTTCAATTCGATCTGAATTGAGTGCTTCTGGCCACGCTTAGCAAGTCCCGGTCGAATCGATTCGATTACTCTGTCCATGCGCGGATTTTCACCAGGCTGCGTATTGTCGACGAGTGCACCCTGAGGGGCGCGCGATAAGCCGCGATTGTTGGTTGCTTCCACTACGCCAGCATAGCCACCCAAGATGTAGGGAAACCGTCCTGGTGTCACGTGATAGTGATACCCTCGCTTGGCATCGGAGTGACCGTTGCAAACGTCGAGCGCCAGCGGACCGGAAACGTCCATGGCTTTTAAATTATCCGCTTCATAGGGTCCGTACAATGGAAAGCCGTCGAACGCAAAGCCAATGATGGGCGAATGTCGCTCGCCGTCGTCGCTGAACGGCGACTTAACGCAGCTAGGATACTTGTGATAGTGGTACACGCCGGTTTGTTGAGGATGACCGCAGCAAGAATCTAACCAAACTTCGGTATAACCTTCGACGGCATTCATGCCTTCCATTTCGAAGGGATTGAAGAACACGACGCCATTGGATGCCATCCCAACTGGCCCCATCGGAAGCCGCGTGACTTTGCCAGCCAACCGCGGCTCAAGCGGTAGTCGGAAGGTGAAGTT
>JANLQO010000064.1:0-22178 GCA_031367855.1 Planctomycetia bacterium
TCGCCTGCTTCGTGAAGGCAAGGCATCGATATCGTCTGAGTTAACTGACATCTTCGAACGGCTTGGCAGTTCGGCGGCGCTATGGCAAGCTCGATTGCAGAGGCTCAGTGGCGGCCGAGGTCTTGGACGCTTTTTTTCAACCAGTCGCGAGCGTCTACGCGAGGTTGCGCAGAAACTCGGCGTCCATCACCTTGCCAATCTAGACGGTTGCTCTGCGTAGAGTTGCCGAAGTGTTTGCCCGATCGCACTTATAAATTCACAGAGGAATGCAAGTTCCCTCCGACATCTCCGGTGCTGGGCGGCGGCTATTTTCGGCGTCGAGCTTATCCGAACCTTCAGCGAGCGTTCCCAGTTGACGTTATCACCGGCTTGCAGCAATCCAAGAGATGTTCGCGAAAGCGGTCTCGCGCCCCGCTTGAAAACTGAGGCTGCGATCGGTGAGCTCGACCACCGTCAGGCAACATCCCTGGATCGCAATGCTATCACCCAGCTTCGCGTCCGTGTAATCGTCGGGACGTTCGAGCACCAAACGCACACCACCAGGCTCTTCCATCAATTCGACGATTCGGGCGGTGGCTTCAACGAGTCCTGAAAACATGCGGTTTCGTGAGTTGGAGGGGCGTTGGGGGCCACCAAAACGCTTGGCAACCGCTGGGAACTTACTCTCATACTAACCGACGAAGGGCAAATGCGACACGCAACCCGAACTCTTGGACAAATTCAGGGGATCTGGTGCTTTTGGCCGCTTTGAGCACAATTGTCGCTTTCACCCCATGACGGTCGCTGCCGGCCTTTAAAAGGTGTCAGACACCTTTAAACTAGTTAACTCTATAGGAAGAACACATGAGCATCATTCAAAGTATCCACGGTCGACAAATTCTCGATAGCCGTGGTAACCCAACCGTCGAAGTCGAAGTCGAATTGATGGACGGTTCGATCGGACGCGCAGCAGTCCCTAGCGGCGCGAGCACCGGCGCCCACGAAGCTTGGGAACTCCGCGACGGCGACAAATCGGTCTTTATGGGCAAAGGAGTCTTGAAAGCGGTTGAGAACATCAACGGCGAAATCGGCGACTCGCTCATCGGCATGGACGCAGTCAATCAGCGCGAGATCGACGCGATCATGCGTGAACTAGACGGTACACCGAACAAGAGCCGCTTGGGGGCCAACGCGCTGCTCGGCGTTTCGCTTGCAACCGCCAAAGCCGCTGCGGCATGCGTTCAATTGCCACTGTATCGTTACCTCGGTGGCGCAGGTGCGCATATCCTGCCAGCGCCGATGATGAACATCGTCAACGGTGGACAACACGCAGACAACTCGGTCGATGTGCAAGAGTTCATGGTCATGCCTCTCGGCTTTGAGACGTTCAGCGACGGCCTGCGGGCCGGCGTCGAAATCTTCCATCACTTGAAGAAAGTGCTCAACAGCCGCAAGCTCAACACAGCCGTGGGCGACGAAGGCGGCTTTGCTCCCGACCTCGGCAGCAACCAAGAAGCGCTCGACTTGATCATGGAAGCCATCTCGCAAGCCGGTTACACCGCAGGCGAACAAATCTTCATCGCGCTCGACGTCGCTGCCACCGAGTTCTACGACGCCAAGACCAAGACCTACACCATCGACGGCAAGAAGCTGTCCGGTCCCGACATGGTCGGCTTCCTCGCCAACTGGGCTGCGAAGTATCCCATCTGCTCGATCGAAGACGGTTGCTCGGAAGACGATTGGGAAAGCTGGAAGTTACTGACCGAAACCCTGGGTTCCAAAGTGCAGCTTGTTGGCGACGACCTGTTCGTAACCAACGTCGAGCGCCTTCAACGCGGCATCGATGAAGGCATCGCCAACAGTATCTTGATCAAGGTCAATCAAATCGGCACACTGACCGAAACGATCGAAGCGATTCAACTGGCAGCTCGCAACGGATACACGTCGATCTCCAGCCATCGCAGCGGCGAGACCGAGGATTCCTTCATCGCGGACTTGGCAGTTGGTCTTTCCACCGGCCAAATCAAAACGGGTTCCGCCAGCCGCAGTGACCGCATGGCCAAGTACAACCAGCTGCTTCGCATCGAAGAAGAACTCGGGGCCCAAGCCGCCTACGGTGGCCCATTATTCCGCCGCCGCTAATCGCAAATCCTGCGAGCTTGATACTCAAAGCCGATCTGGTTTCCAGGTCGGCTTTGTTCGTAGCTGGGGGCAATGCTAGTGCTGGGTTTCTACTTGCAACGAGGGCTACAGGCAGCCACAATGTCAAGTAGCTCACAGAATACTAAACGCTTGCTACGGACTGGAAGACATGAGCGCCTCTATCCAAAAACCACCGAAACTCAACTACGACGACTACGCCAAAATTCCTCAGGACGGAATGCGGCATGAGATCATCGATGGAGTGCATTTTGTGAATGCAGCACCCAGCACCGTGCATCAACATGTCTCTAAGCGATTGCAATACCAACTCTATACGAAGTTCGAATTGGTTGGGCTGGGAGTACTCTTCAACGCGCCTGTCGATGTTCAATTTTCGGAGTTCGACGTCGTGCAGCCAGACCTGGTCATCGTCCTGAACGAAAACGTCCGCAAGATCACTCCCACCAAGATTAAGGTCGCTCCCAACTTAGTCGTAGAAATCCTGTCGCCGTCGACGACTGAGCTGGACCACACGCTTAAGAAAGAACTTTACGAACGATTTGGCGTACAAGAATATTGGATCGTCGATCCGTTCGAGCAAAGCCTTGCGCAATGGGTCCTAACGGCTGGCAAGTATTCACTCGCTCCGGCTGCCGACCCAATAATGTTGGCAATAGTTCCGGGAATATCGATCGCTCAAGAAACGATCTGGTAGAAAGTGGAGTAACTCCAACATCGCCCGGTAGTTGGACCATAGCTACTCACATTCCGCACCTACTTTTGAAGGTTCGCATGGCAGCAGGTGGGATGCCGAGGAGGTTGCTGATCTCTCGTTGTACAGAGGTTAGGTCTGCCAATCGACGCGTTACCTCGCCACGATGCTTGATGATCACAATCGTCAAGTTCTCGAAGCATTGGAAGATTGCTGTAGAGGTTGGCGAAGGGCTAGGGCGGCCTTCAGGGTAGAGGCCATACATGGGCTTCCCTTTCAAGGATCGACGAACTCCACGTTCCATCAGCGACGACACCATGAGTGCCCAGACGATGATGTATAGCAATCCTGCCATCCGTTCAGGTTTCTTCAGGAAAATCGGAGAAACTGCAAGTGGGCCTTTTACGTTGCTGAAGCGACGTTCCACGCACGTTTGGTCGCGATACTTTTTCAGGACGCTCACAAGCGGATTGCTTGCTTTGGCAAGATTCGTTTTCAAAATGAACATCCCCTCAACGTCCTTCAATCGTTGTTCTGCCTGAGGATTGACACGGTACGTTAAGCTAAACAGCTTCTTTGATTCGGTCAGTTCATATTCAAACACGCTCCCTTCATCGTATTTCGCCTTAGCTTTCTCCAGGCGTCGAACAATAGCGTCCTTGGTTTTGAGGCTGAACTTGTTCAAGTTGCGAGCAACGGTTTGAAACTCTTCGCGAATCTTCGCGATGTGGCGCTCGCGTGTCTTCGCTTCGTCGCGAGCTTTACGTTCGCTCCAGATGAAGATCAGGCGATGCTTCATTCGAAATTCCTTACCATCTACTTTGCCCGTGACAGTTTCTTCACATTCGGTCGCTTTATACTGATCACGCTTCTCGACCGGCCAATCGGCTTGGCCCTTGGAGCAATAGTCGATCTTGCACAGATTGCGGCGTAGCTTTAAGAATTGATCTTTCAAGTGAGCCTGTGAGGCACCTCCACAGAGAAACTTGCCTTTCCGCGCAGCTATGTTTAGCAAGTTCTCTTTGGTATCAAGTTTCGTGTCAGCGATGTAAAGGAAATCGTGCTTGGGAATCGTTTGATCCAACTTTGCTAGATTTGCGAGATGCGTCCCTGTTTCGCTGGCGTTACCATCCAGAGGTGTTTGGCAAATCGGAACGCCACCATCGGCACTTACACTCAAGCCTTGTTGGATCTGCTTAACGTTCTTGCGCCCGCTTTTAGTTCGACCATAGGTTGGAAGTGGCGATGGTGGGTGTTCGCTATCTGTTTCATAGGCACCATACAACTCAACACTCGTGATGTCATAGTGAATCTGATTCACATCGAGATCAAACTTGTCGACTGCCGAAAGAACCAATGCTGCCTGTACTTGATCTCCATGTTTTGCGATCCGCTCCAAGGCACGCCCAAGCCGATCATCATTGAGTTGCTCGGCAGTCAAACCGAAATAGTCGGTAACTGAAGCATCTTGCGCCCAATCTCCAATTCGAAACATCGCTTTGGGCTGCAATAGTCGATTGAGCACCATGACTTCAACAATCGATCCTAAATCCACTTCACCTTCGTAGGGGACAAGTTGGTTGACCGATTCCGCTAATCCAAGCTTGTCAAACATCGCACACACCAACGGCATCGCACCTACTCGCGCCGTATCGAACCGAGTTGTCGCGTCCATGCGAACCTCCCAGAAAGAAAGCGAACTGAATTTCGCCTACCTTCCCAAAACGCCCGCATTTTGTCACGATCAACCTTTGGTTAGGGGTGCGGAATGTGAGTAGCTAGTGTGATCGCTGCCGCGAACGCAAGCTGGAAGCGCTGGAAGCTTACGCCACGAAACTGACGCATGCTGGAAGCTTATGCCACGAAACTGACGCAAGCTGGAAGCTTACGCCACATGAACGCTAAGCCGGTTGCTGCTTTCCCAATCTAGCTGCAACTCTTGAGCGCCGACACTTGAATGTTCAACCAACCATTTCGAAAGTGGCGAAACCACGTGCGTTTCAATGAATCGCTGAAGTGGACGCGCACCTAGATTGGATTCGAAACCGACTTGGGCCAAATGTTCGACGAGCGCAGGCGTCCAGGTCAGCTTGCGGCCATAACGTTCGAGGCCTTCGCGTTTGCGGAGGTCGCCCAGTTCCTTTTCAGTGATGCGGTAGATCACTTCACGACTCAGCGCTGAGAACGCGATTACCGCATCGAGTCGATTGAAAAACTCGGGGCGGAACGATTTGCGGACGATGCTACGATAGTCGATGCGGTTATCGTCGCCAAAACCCAGCGACGATCCGACGCGCGCACCCAGATTGCTGGTCATCAAGATCACGGTGTTGCGAAACGATGTCACTCGACCCAAACGATCGGTCAGCCGACCTTCATCCAGTACGCTCAGCAGAATATCAAACACTTCGCCTGACGCCTTTTCGATCTCGTCAAGCAGCAAGACGCTCAGCGGCTTGGCCCGCACTTGCTGAATCCAGCTAGCAGAGTTCCCTTCGGAATCATTCAGCAGTCGCTGACCAGCTGACAGGCCGGTGTACTCGCTCATATCCAAACGTACGAGCGGCAGCTTTTCGCTGCTGGCACCAAACAAGTATTTTGCCAGCGATTTGGCGAGTTGCGTTTTGCCAACTCCAGTTGGTCCACACAACAACAGGCAACCGAAGGGTCGTCGGGGATCTTGCACGGCCGATTTTGCACGGGTAACGACGCCGGCAACTTCCAAACAGGCCGGATCTTGGCCGATCACGTCGAGGGCCAACGTGGCGGCCACGTCCTCTTTACGAAGCGAGACCGCATCATCGATCATGGCCAGTGGCAGCCCGGTCTTCTTTGAAAACTGACCGAGCATCCATGGCACCGTCCAGTTTTTTTCAGCGGTTTTCAAGCGTCGCTTACCAGCAAACTCTTCGACCAAGCGCATAGCGGGGCCGGGAGGCGCGCTATGACGTTGGAATTGCCGACACAGTCTCGACAGATGCGCCGGCAACTCAGCATCATAAAGGATGTCGGTCGATTGCAATCGATTATGCAACGTCGTACTCAGCAGCTCGACTTCGTGTTCGATTTGCATCGGCTGGACGTGTACTAGCGGCAGAGAGTCGATCAACCCCGGTAACAATCGGCGGCAAGCGTCCAGTTCCGTGGGTGTCGCTTCGGCCACCATTCGAAAACTCCCACTACGAATGTAGGGGATCAAAAATGCAGCAAGCGAATCTCGCGGCTCGCGACCACCGACTGAAACCAAATCCAACAAGTTCTCGATGATCAGTACTCCATCGATGTCCGCCAATTCAGCGATGACCTGTTCCAAACGCTGCTGCCATTGCCCCAAGTAGCGCATGCCAGCAATCAAACGACCGCCACTGCTACACCAGAACATGCGCGTGGCTGCGCCCGCCTGCGCAAGCTCTTTATTTTTTCTCAACTCCACACGCTTTGTCTGTTGCAGTTCCTTAGCGGCAATCGCGATCAACGTCGACTTGCCAACACCCACGTCACCCACCACCAGACAGCTACCTGTTGAGATCGACTGGCGCAACGCTCCCACCACCTCGCCGCGCGCACCGCTGGGCAAGGTGAGATTTCGATTGTCGGTCAGCGGCTCGGCGACTTGTGACAATACGCGCGATGACGTGCCGCGCTTGAATCCAGATGGCTCGGCCAGCGTCAACCGTATCCATCGCAACTCGCTTTGCGCGGACGGCCACAAGCGATGCAAATGTTGCGGCGTTAGCGTAGCGGTTAGTGAACGCACCGTTTCCGTCAACATCGTACGCATTAATGCAGGTTCGGGAATAAACAGGATCTCGGAAAAATCGGGTAGCATACAGTACTGTTGCTCGCGTTCGTCGATCAGTTCCACAAATCGCACGGGCAACGCAATGCGGGGACCAGCCGGATAGCGTCGGTCTTTGTGAATAATCGCCGGTTGCACCTGAAACGACTTTGTGAACAGCTTCGCATCTTCCCAAGTTGGCAGCGTTGAGATGCGGTGCTTTTTGATTTCGCGGATCAAATTGCGCTTGAGTAGACGCAACGCTTGTTCGATTGAGACACCGGCGGCTTGATGCGACAAGCCATCGAGCAGTTGCGCAATGGCGACGCCCAATTTAGGTTGTGTAACAATGACTGGCATTCGTACGAACACGTTATCGCGCGGTCCCTTCTTCGCCAAGTTCCAAAATTGTGTTGCGTTCGGCCCGAAGCGCGGGTGGAATAGGCAGGCACTGCATCCACCAACGCCGAACGCGTTCTTGGTTCAGCTCATCGCGAGTCCAGCTTTCAGGCGCAAAGGCTAAACGGCTGCCTGAAACGTAGTCGACGATTTCTCTGCCCAACGAGCCGCGGATGACATCGCTGGGTATCAACTGCTCCGTTGGAGTAAGTAGTTCCGCGTTATTCGACGCCAGCGACTCGGCACGAATGATTTCATTCAATCCTTCGACGCTGGGAGTTCCCGTGATGGGAATTGCGTGCAGCGAGCGCAGATGTGCAGCCTGCTGTTTTACTTGAGTCTGATAAGTTCCTAACAGCGGCCCGAGCAAACCGATCAGTGAAATTCCAGACGCGAGGTAGTAACCTCGACTAAACTCTTCGCCTACTACCTCATATTGAAAACGGCTTTTCAAGCAACTGGCCAGCAGTGGCAGCAGACTGGGCGAAGCCAGCCCGCCATGCAATACCAAGTAATCGTTGAAGCTACGCTTAAATTCCAGCCGCCGTTGATAGTCAGCGTCCGTTGTAAGCAGTTTGATTCCGACCAACCATCTGCGTGGCGTCAACGCTGCGTCGACGAGCGCACTAGCCAGAATGAGGCCATCTGACAACTGCGATGCCAGGTCTCGATTGGAGCATTGATCGTATTTTCGCTCGCTCTGTCCTTCGGCGATGGTTTGACGCATATCTTCTTCGTCGATCCACTCACGTAAGAATCGTTTCGTACTAGCAGTGCGATGTCCATCTGATTTGCGTTTGACGGCAGACGGACCTGGCGCCGTATCCAGCCGCGGTTCACCCTTCTGGCTCAAGCGAAATCGCGCCACCTTCAAAAGCTCCCCACAATGGTAAACTTGTTCGCGCAGTGCATAGTACGAGGCGTTATGATTGTGAAGCTTCAGAGCTTCATCGCGGGCTCGCAGTTCATCGGCGATCGATGTGAGCCGCGCGTCGAGTTTTGCTTGAAGGACCTTGCCGACATCCGCCAACTGCTCCAAATTTACGTTCGCTTCGTACTCGCGTAGTGACGCGATGCTCAGCGATCGTGTTTGGCATTTAAGTTGACTATTTTGTTCAATGATGCGTACCAAAGTTGGCTGGTTGGACGAATGTGCAGCGAGTGCATCGCCGAGCGGTTGAATGACCTCGCGTTCCAACATCCTGCGTACAGCTCGCGCACCGAGCTGAGCGTCGAAGCCGGCATCGACAACGGTTTGAACGGCGTTTTCATCAATAGCGACAAACACTCGACGGCGCTTGATGCCGTCACGGGCAAGCACTTGTTCGAGCTGAATTTGGACGATCTGTTTGATATCTTCGGCATCGAGTGCTCGAAAGGCAATCACCTCATCGATGCGATTGAAAAACTCGGGTCGGAAGAAACTCTGTGCCGCCTTGGTGAACACCTGCGATTGGCGCGCTGGGGAAACATCAAAGCCGACCCCAGCGGTCTGCTCGCGAGCACCGAGATTGCTGGTCATGATAATGATCGACGATCGGAAATCTGCGACTCGCCCTCGAGCGTCCGTCAGCCGGCCTTCGCCTAGGACTTGTAACAAGTAATCAAAAACGTCTGGATGAGCCTTCTCGATTTCGTCCAGCAAGATCACACAATTTGGCTTGCGTCGTACCGCCGCCGTCAGTCGGCCGTCGGGCTCATCGAACGAGCCCACCAGCTGCTCGGCGGCAAATGGCGTAGTCAGTTCATTCATGTCCAAGCGCACGAGATGGGAATCATCGTCAAAGAGCAGGCGAGTCAGGGCTTTCGCAGATTCCGTTTTGCCAACCCCCGTTGGCCCGAGGAACAGTAGCACGCCGAGCGGTCGATCGGTGGGCTGCAGGTTCTGAGAAAATCGAACGACAACGCGTGCCAGCGCTGCAACCGCATCGGGTTGTCCAATGATCTGACCCTCGATGTGATGTCGAATGGCCGATTGTTGTCCCAGTCGATCGACGAGAAATGGCAGCGAACAACCAGTCTGCCGCGCTGCAAGTTCCAACACAGAGTTGCGTTGTACTGTCGAAGTAGTATGTTTGCCCAACAAACGCAGCATATCGATCGCTTTGCCAGGAAAAGCTCTGTCGGGCGACAGCATCTCTTGTTGGCGCATAACCAACGGAACGACTTCGGGATGAAAGTAGACTTCATCACGAACTTCGATCTGCTGTGCCGCTTCCAGCACAATCGGCAATGAAGATGCGCTGTCGAGACTTGGCACATGCACAAGATGGAAACGGTCCGCCAGCGCGCGATCGCGACGCCGCAGGATTGCAAGCTCCTCAGGGGTTGCTTCGACAACAATTCGCACGCGATGTTCCGACAGATAACTTCGCAGCACATCGGCAGCGCTCAAGCTGTTATCGCGCGTACGCCCGGCCGAAAAGAAAGTAACCAGGTCATCGAAATAAAGTATGTGATCGCGCCGAGTCGCTTCGCGAAGGATCGACAACCAGCGCTGCTCCCACTGACCCAAATAAGACATGCCGCTGATCAGCCGCTGAGGAGCGAGCCACCACACTTGCGGTCGATTTCCTTTGGCATCTCGAAAGCGGTCGGCGCGACGCTTCACACAAGCTCGAAATATGGCTGACTTGCCACTCGCAGGTTGACCTACGATCATCGCGCCTTGGCGATCATCGCGTTGCAGCATGCGGTCCATTTCATTAATGAACTCATCGCGCCCGATCACTTCGTTAAAGTCGGCGGTCATGTCGTCCAGACACTGTCCCACTTTATGCAGCTCCTCATTGCCACTCGATTTTGTTCCGCCAAAAATCGCTGCAAGAATGTTCTTGGGCGGTTTCGCGTTGTTCACCGCCGTTTCGACTTCGACTTCGATCGGTTCGATCCACGAATCCCCTTCGACGCTGATCAACTGAAGCATGGCTTCTTGGCGCAACCCGATTTTTTCTTGAGCCCAATGCGCGTAAACCGTTGACGCTCGCGACGACAATTCGTCTAAGCTCTCAATTTCGAATGGCGCTTCCGGCACCGCTGGCGACAGCACCACATAACGCCCAAACTCGGGCACAGCCACTGTCAGTAATTTCCAACGCAGAGTGCGATCGCGGAGAACCAAGGTAAGCTTCAGCACTTTCGTGATTGCCTGCGGATCATACAACCACGATCCAATCCAGTGCGATTTTCCCTCCCGAATCCACTCGCCCGCAGCCTTGCGCATCTTGCTGGACAATTTCGACAGCGCAGTACTGAGCAGCGGATCGCGGGTCACGATCCTTTGCCCACTATAAGGTTGGCAAACGAATACGCTACGACCCTCTTCGCGTTCGACAGTCACATAGGCAGCAAAGGTTAATCGCATGAAATTGTGGAATTATTAGTAAGTGGAATTGCTGGCTTGCAAATATGCAGCCCTGTTCGCATTCTAGCCGAGATGGGGGGGCCCCGCGAAGCGCGGCGCTATGAAGCATTTTCGCCAGCGAATTCGTGCGTTTTGAGACTACGGGTACTGCATGGTCACATCCGGCAGATGCAACCCACCGCGCGTCACTCTTGCCGAGACTATCTAAAGCTCAGTTATTGCCCGACTACTGTTGGAGTCCGAAAAGGATGACATTGATGCCGATACGGGCGGCGTCATCGCGTATGTAGCCTCGACATTGCAGCGAATGACGGCTTTCGAGGGCGCAGCTGAGGTCCAGCGGTGAAAAAACGACGGCAATACGATCCTCCAAGGAAGCGATTTCCAGCTGAGGCGAAATCTTGCGACGGCTGACCGTGATTTGATCCTTGGTGCGTTGGGGATCGATTACATTGACTTGTCGAATATCAAAACCGGAAAAACGATTGCCTTGTAAAAGTTCGTGGTCGGCATGGATGGGCTGCAATTCGACATTGAGGATCACGGCCATTTCGCGCCGCAAGCTCGACGCAAACTGTTCGTCGGCGCAAATTGCGTCCGCGAAGATAAAGCCACCATTCTTCAAGTAGTTTCGCAGCGTGCTCCGCTGCGCTTCGTTGAACTTCAACTCTCCGCGACCGTGCATGAAGATCAGCGGATACTTTTGAAGTTCTTCGTCAACAATGGGGATCATGCGATGTTCGCTGCTCATCCGAAAGGGATTCTCCTTGCCCATCCATTCGATCAAGTTCGTGATCGCCCGCGGCGCGTCGTCTGCAGCGGCGTTGTGTTGCAGTTGCGGCAGCACAAACACACCGCGATCCGTGGGCGTCATATTCTTGACTTCGTCGAGAACTAGAATCGATTGCAGCTTTTGTTTCAGTTCCTTTCCGGTTGCATAGGAAAGCACGTTGATACCAGCCAACGTCGCATTATCGAGCTCGGCCTGAATCTTGGGTGTATACTCCCGTCGCGCGCCATAAGGCATATTCAACTCCCAGCGGCACGACAGACTAATCGGCGAATACACCAAACCGAGTCGGCAACAGGTTTGAACTCCGTACAACCAGAAATTCTCTGGCATAGCCTTGAGATCGACCGATCGCTCGGCATGCCAAATCGGATGATCGGGCGACAGTTTTTCAAGTGGCTTGCCCAGCACTTCAGCGGCAAACCGCCGCATGTAGTCGTCAAACGCTTTGCCGTCACAGCCATCGCCATCGCAGGCTTCCGCAAATATGAAGCCACCCTGTTCGACATACTCTCGCAGCAGATCGCGAGACTCGTTGGTTAACACCGGCGCGTGCGAGGCGCTGATGAACAGCACGGGAGCTTCCAGCAGGTCGGCGACTTTCGCTATATGCAAATCAATCGTTTGCCAAGCGAGATCGCGCTTCCAAGCCCGCTCGGTATGGCTTGTCAGATGTTGCATGGCCAACGAGTGATGATTCCAATCCTCACCTTTGCCAAACTTGAGTCGATTGATGACAACTTGACGTTTGCCTTTTGCTAGAAACAACAGGCCAAAAGCCGTTTCAGTATATTCATTGCCGAGGGTACTGGCAGTGTAGGCCGAATCGAATCTTCCGCTAGCCATTTCTTGAATTTCCATCAGAACTTTGGCACCCTCGCGGTACCAGTCATGGTCGCCCAGGAAGCGTTGTCCCGTCATACGTCCTGCCCGTTCAAGACCATAGAGGTAATAAAGATGAAATTGTCGCAAGCCTGGGTTTTCGCGGACAGTGAAGTTAGCCGCTAACCACTTGAGGGCCGCATTGATCTGAAAGTCGTTCGACGTCTCCTGGCCACAGCACTTGATTTCTCCGTCCGCCGATGCTTCGCCTCCATCCAACTGCGAACCGACGATGACCAGCGATGCAATTCCAGCGCAAGTCATACTGCCGCGAACATCCGTGGAACCGGCGTTGTAGGGAAAGCTGCCATCTTTGTTGCGAATATCCAGCCAATATTTTTTCGACCGACCATATACCGCTTTCCAGTCGTCTGGCGATAACTGGGCACCAGCTCGCTGCGCTTCGTACAAAGCGAGCAGGGCAAACTGCGTGTTCGATGGGTCGCCATTGGATCCTGCGTCCTCGCCATAGCTCCACGAACCGTCTCGGCATTGAAATTTAACCAGCCATTCGGTGTTTCGCTGGATCTCGGCTGCGTATTTGGCCGGGTTGGCTGCGCAAAAAGCCATCGATTGAAGGGCGACTGTATAGGTCTTTTTGGGGACTCGCTGCCGCGAGTATTTCAGGCCGCTTGCGACCTTCGGGTGATCCGGCGGCAAGCCCGCGTTGAGCAGCGCCAGGACAACTAGGGATGTAACGCCACCCGGATAATCGTTGACGTCAGACCAACCTCCGTCCTCCTTTTGGCCGGCCAGCAAGAATGCACTGCTGCGATCAATCGCTTTCTGCACTGTTTCGGGGTTGACCACGGTTGGCTTTGCACCGCGATTTTGGGCTGGGCCTGCCGATGAGTTCAGAACAACCGTTACAATTGTAAAACAGCACGTCAAACAAGCTGCCCGTGGGGACATGGTCATTTCCTGCTTGGTGAACGATGGGCGACATGAGCGATAATGTGATTATACCCCGCGTCCTACACCCGATTCTTGTCTAAAGCGCAACCTAGTGTCAAACAAGCCTAAAAACGTTGGCGATTTACTGAACGAGTTCCGCGAACATCGTCAAGCGATGCGTCTCGAATTGGCGAAAGTGGTGATCGGCCAGGACGACGTGATCGAACAACTATTCGCCGCAATTTTTACTCGTGGGCACTGCTTGCTCGAGGGAGTTCCAGGTCTGGCCAAGACTCTGATGGTCAGCTCGCTCGCCCGTATCGTCGACGTAAGCTTCAATCGTATTCAGTTTACCCCCGACTTGATGCCCTCGGACATCACGGGCACCAATGTGCTCGACGAGGACGAAAATGGACGGCGCGAGTTCCGCTTCGTCGAGGGTCCAATCTTCACCAACATTCTGCTTGCGGACGAAATTAACCGCACTCCCCCCAAAACTCAGGCCGCGTTGTTGCAGGCCATGCAGGAACGTGAAGTCTCCGTCGGCCGCACCACTTACACACTGCCCGATCCGTTTTTCACCATCGCGACTCAGAATCCAATTGAACAAGAAGGTACTTACCCGTTACCGGAAGCTCAATTGGACCGTTTTATGTTCAACATCATTGTCGGTTACCCAACTGCGGAAGAAGAAGAGAAGATCCTGCTCACAACCACCCGCAACGAGAAACCAGAAGTGAACAAGATTCTTTCCGCTAGAGCCATCGTAAATATTCAAAAGTTGGTCCAGAGCGTCGCGGTCAGTCCGTTTGTGGTCAAGTATGTTGCGCATCTCGTGCGCGCGACGCGACCCTCCGATGAGCGGGCTCCGCAATTTGTCAAAGAATTGGTTGACTGGGGCGCGGGTCCGCGGGCCGGTCAGTTTCTCATCAACGGCGCTAAAGCCATGGCCGCCATGGACGGCCGCTTTAGCATCGCGGTGGAAGATGTTCGTCGTGTCGCGGTTCCCGTATTGCGGCATCGCGTGAGCACCAACTTCCAAGCCCAGGCTGAAGGCATGAGCAGCGAGAAGATCATCACGCGACTGATTAAGGAGATCCCCGACCCCGACGTTCCCAAGTTCGCCGGCCCACCGCCTGTTCAATCCAAATAGACTGAATGGTAGCAGCGTCTCTCTGAATCGCTGAGGAATTGCGTCTCGGAGTGGCGCAACCACGCGATGACTCACAAGAATTGAGATTCAATGGTTGCTGTTGAGCAGTATCTGAAACCTGAATTGGCCGCGCAGATTAAGCGCCTCGATCTGCGCGCTAAGATGGTCGTGCGCGGATTTTTACAAGGCTTACATGCCAGTCCGTTTCATGGTTTCAGTGTCGAGTTCAGCGAGCATCGACGTTACACACCCGGCGATGACCCCAAAGGCATCGACTGGGTCGCTTATGCGAAGACCGGCAAGTACTACATCAAAAAGTACGAATCCGAAACAAACCTTACCGGCTACTTGGTGCTCGATCTGAGCCAGTCCATGGGCTACACCTACCGTCAACACTTGACCAAGCTCGATTACTCGATCTGTCTTTCAGCGGCCCTCAGCTACCTGATGATTCAGCAGCAAGATCCCGTCGGCTTGATTACGTTCGACACTAAAATGCGAGCTAACGTCCCGCCGCGCAGTCGACGTGGTCAATTGCCAACCATTCTCGGTGCTCTGACGAAACTAAAAGTCGCTGGAAAAACCGACCTGGCCGCGTCGCTTGTGCAGCTGGCTGCAATGCTGCGTCACCGAAGTTTGCTCATGCTTATGAGTGACCTACTGACGGACGAAGAACCCATGCTGCGCGCCCTGCGAAGTTTGCGTCACTCAGGGCATGATATCATCGTCTTTCATATTCTCGACGAAGCCGAAGTTTCGTTTCCATTTCAAGGCATGTTGCAACTCCGCGATCCTGAAACGGGGGACATCGAACCCGTTCAGGCCAACGATGCGGCCATAGAATATCGTAAGAACATCGCCCTGTTTCGTGGGCGGCTTGAAAAGCAACTGACGGAGAGTCGCATCGATTACGTGCCGCTCGATACCAGTCAACCGTATGACAAGGCGTTGATGGAGTACCTCTTGCGCCGCCGCAACCGCTTTTAGACCAATCATGACTTTTCTACACATGTCGCTGATCGCAGGTTTGGCCGTAGTTACGGTCCCGATCCTACTGCACTTGTTCGGTCAGCGACAGCCGCAATTGATCGACTTTCCGGCTCTCAAATTTGTACGACAAACCACGCGCGAACAGAGTAGTAGTTGGCAGTTGCGACATTTCCTATTGTTGATGTTACGCGTCTTGCTGCTGGCGTTGTTGGCGCTAGCACTGGCGCGACCGCGAGTTCACAGCGCCATGCTGGGCAGCGTTTTGGGTATTGCTGGCGCGAGCGTCGCCGCTGCGTTGGCGAGTCTGATTGCTGCCGTTGCCTTGGTTTCGCGCAGGCCAGCTGTGATCTCTTGGACCGCGCTGGCCATTGCTGCTACGCTGTGGTTCACCGTGGCCGTCTGGGGCTACCAATCGCTTACGGTCGGTCCCGTCGTTCCAAATTCGGACCAATCGGCACCGGTAGCGGCTGTAATAATCGTCGATAACGGACCAAGTCTCGCCTATCGCGCGAACAATGCGCTGCGCCTCGACACCGCGCGCGACACTGCGATTTGGATCCTCGACAAGTTACCGCTCGATAGTCGCGTGGGGGTGCTTGCGGGTGTTCCCGTCGGCTCACTATCGCTCGACCCAGCTACCGCGAAATCGCAAGTCAATCAGATCGAACAACGCGGCGCTCATATCGACCTCGTTGGACGAATACGCACGGCCATCGACTTGGTCCTGGCGACTGACTTGCAGCGCAAAGAGGTTTACGTCATCACCGACATGGTCAGCAGCTCGTGGACGGCGGCTACTGATGACTTACAAAAACTGCTCAAAGAACATTCCCAAGAAGTGCTGGTCCAGATTATCGATGTTGGCGATATGGACACCGCCAACTGGCGTTTGGGCGACGCCACACCAGACTTTCAAACGGTGCCCGAAGGAGGCGAGATTACGTTGGAAGTTTCCGTCGAACGCCCCGCCACCGCCGGAAATAAGTCAGCCACAATCGAACTCCTTCAAGAAGATATCGATCCCAAATTGCCCGTGATCAGCAATGGTAAACTGAAGACAGCCAAGTCGCGAGTTGTCGATCGCCAAGTCGTTGATCTCGCAGCGGAGCGCATCGCCAACATCAAATTAACCGCGAAGGACTTGAAAGCCGGTTCGCATAATTTTACAGTGCGACTCGATCGTCAAGATCCATTGCTATTGGATAATGAGCGCTACGTAACGGTTTTGGCTAATGCGCAGCGTCCCGCACTGGTCGTGGCCGAAGATGCGGACATCGCGCGTTATCTGCAATTCAATATTGACCCACGTGCAGCCGAGTCCACTCAGGCTGCTTCGTTGTGCGAAACCGTTCGCTACTCGCAACTCGGCCGGGTCGCGCTCGAACGATTCTCCGTCGTCTGTCTGTACGACCCGGCCGCAGTCTCCGCGGTGCAAGGGCAAAGCTTGAAGGAACATGTTCTCGGCGGCGGCGGTCTGCTGATCATTCTCGGCGCGGGGCCAGACAACGCCAGCACATTGAACGAATCGCCACTTGCGAGTCTGCTGCCCGGAAAGATGGCCAACCCTAAAGCAGCTTCAAGTCCAGTAACATTTAGTTTTTTCCAACCCGTCGCTCCCGCGCACCCCATTTTTCACGCCTTCGGTCAAACTGAAGTGCGCTGGAATCCCTATCCGATTTTTAAACATTGGAACATCGAATCGCTTGCCGAATCATCACAGACCCTGATTGAATACAGTGATGGTAGCGGCCCAGCAGTGCTTGCTCAAACGGTTGGTCGTGGGCAGGTCATCACGATTACGACGCCCATTCCTGAACCGGCGCAATCGAGTCGCCCGTTGTGGAATGAGCTTTCTGTCGGCGAGGATACGTGGCCTTCTTTCGGCCTGCTGCTTGGTTGCGTGCGAACGCTCAGCGGTGCCGATCAAGCGAAAGTGAATTACTCGGTTGGCGAATCGGTTAGCTTAACCAATGACCCGTTGCATTGGCCCAGTCGATATGAACTGTTTCTTCCCAATGCACAGTCGCGCAGCGTCGAAGCGCTCGACGGTCGAATCAACCTCGGACAGTTCGATCAACCAGGCGTTTTTCGAATGCGGGGACAACGGACTTCACCGGTCACGCGATCGGTCAGCGTTAACGCGCCGGCGGCCGACACGTTGCTGGAACGCGTGACGCCATCGCAACTGGACGAGCGATTGGGTGCGGACACCTACCACCTGGCGCGGAATCGCGATGAAATTGAAAGCAGCGTTGGGCAAGCGCGCTTTGGACGTGAACTTTTTCCATTGCTGATGTTGTTCGTGGCAGGTCTGTTTTTGGCCGAACAAGCGATGTCGAATCGCTTCTATAAACTCAAATTCAGCCGAACGCAGGGAGCCTAACATGGAATCGTTAAGCGTCGAACCGGTGTTTGGATGGTATGCAATCGTACCACTGGCAATCGTCATGCTTTCAAGTCTGTGGCTGACGCTGACGAACACGGCGATCTCCCGCGGCGGTCGCTGGACGCTTGTGTGGTTGCGCTTGGCGGCCGCGCTCGTACTGTTGCTCGGATGGTTGCGCCCGGGCTTGATTTCGACCACCGAGCGGGAAAGCCCCGGCGCCATCGCGGTACTGCTCGACCAATCACAAAGCATGACGTTGCCCAGCGAATCGTCCAACAAAAATCGTTGGCGGATTCAGCAGGAAGTTTGGGCGGAAATCGTCTCTGCAACCAACCTGAAGATCGGCCAAACCAAAATTGTTCCTTACTTCTTTGATTCGTCGCTGCGAAAGACTCCTGACGACGACCTTCCCAACCTGCAACGTTCCTTCAAAGCCCCTCCCAACGGAAAACTGACCGATCTCGGCAAAACTTTGGCTGAATTGCAACGTACGCAAGTCGATCCGCCACTGCGCGGTGTGATTCTTGTCAGTGACGCAGCCCAGACCGCTCTGCCGCCCGAAGTAGAACCTACTTCGATCGCCAGTCAAATGGCGCAACTCGATCAAGCACTCCTGGTCGTCGGTATCGGGCCACGCACCAGTCGCAGTCAATTTCGCGATATCGCCATCGAAGGATTACCAGAGCATCTCGACGCCTTCGAGAAAAAAGAACTTCAAATCCCGCTCATCGTGCGCGCGCAAGGAGTGCAAAACCAACCCATCAAATTGAATTTCACCTTGCGTTCTAGCGGCAAACCGGACCAAGTGCTCGCGGCTGAACAAGTGTCTGCAACCGAGCCCACGCAAAGCATTTCGCGCAGCTTCAAGTTGATCGCACCAGAAGAAGGCGAGTATTTACTGCAGGTCGAAGCCAAAGCCGATATCAACGAACAAGTAACGACCAACAATACGGCGATTGCGTTTGTCACCGTTCGCAAAGGTGGCGCTAGCATTCTTTACCTCGAGGGCGAGCCCCGTTTCGAGCAGCAGTTTTTAAAGCGTTCGCTCAATAGCTCGCGCGACTTCGTCGTCCACTATGGATGGATTCAAGAGAAAAGTCGCAATCGCTGGCCCATTGACTTCAGCAAACCTCCGGTGAGTCTGAATTTTGAAAAATACGACGTGATACTATTGGGCGACATTGATGCGTCGGCCATCCATCCCGACAATCTTAGCTTGATACGTCAAAGAGTTAGTAAAGGTGCGGGATTGTTGTTGATGGGTGGCTACCACAGTTTCGATGCTGGCGGTTACGGAAATACGACCTTGGCCCCAGCCTTTCCTGTGGAGTTAACCAAAGGTCGATCGCAACCATTTGACACGCCCGTCCAGCCTGCATTTCAAACGTCTGAACCAACTCGCATCAAGTTGTTGAGCGAACACCCCATTACTGCGCTCGTACCAGAACCTGAAAATGCCAAGGCCTGGGAGAATCTAAAGCCGCTATTGTCCATCAATCGACTTGGCAAGCCGCGAGTTGAACCCGGCGTAAAAGTGCTGGCAGCCAGTGAGAAAGGCGAGCCCATTTTGGTGACGGGCGAATTCGGCAACGGACGTGTTCTGGCGTTCGCCGGAGATACGACCTATCAATGGTGGCTCAGCGGCGATCAACAAATTCATAAGCAGTTCTGGCGGCAAGCCGTGTTGTGGTTGCTGCGGCGCGACGCGATTGATGAAGGCTTTCTGATGAAGCTTGATCGACGCAGGCTGAGCATTGACGATACAACCTCGATCCACTTGGAATGGTTTGGCGGCACCGATAACAAACCGATGCCCGAGAAATTGAAGCTTGAATTATCGCGCGAGGGGAAGTGGCTGCGTAACCTGGAAACCGTTGCGGAGGGCGAAAACCGGCGTGATGCTAAGCTGAGCGGCTTGGATCAACCTGGTTTGCACCGCGCAGCGCTGACGGCCGAAGGATCCGATGGAAAAACCTACACCGCCGAGATTGCCTTCATCGTTCGCGATGAATCGCGCGAGTTGGCGCAACCGTCGGCGGATTGGCAGATGATGGCAAATTTGGTTTCGGCAAACAATGCCGCTGGCGGCCGGCTGTTGCTACCCGAAGACATTGCCGACGGCATCGAATGGCTGCGCGAGCGGCAAGAAACGACCAAAGTCACCACGCTCGAAAAACGTCGCTTAGGTGACGCAGCCTGGGATTCATGGCTGTATCTGATTATCTTCTGCGGGCTGATGACCACCGAATGGTCGCTACGTAAATCATGGCAACTACCTTAACAGCTAGCTGTAGCTAGTGCCGTCGATCGAATTGCACCGCAGGCGCTGGTACAATAGAGCGATCCGCTTCCGTAACCTCTTGGGACCACCATGGCAACTGCAAATTTACTGGACGACCCAATGGCTCCGTCGTGGTCGATACATCGATTTACGATTGAGCAGTATCATCAGATGAGCGAATTGGGTGTTTTGACTGCCGAAGATCACGTAGAATTGCTGGAAGGATTGATCGTCGAAAAAATGAACCAGCGGCCAATTCATGGGTTTATCGTGGGCTGGCTGAACGAGTGGTTTCAGCAAAAGTTGAGTCCTGGATGGATTGTACGCTGCCAGTTACCCATTACCACTCATCGCAGCGAACCAGAGCCTGATCTTGCAATACTGAAGGGCACCCATACAGACTTTCGCGATAAACATCCGATCGGTAGCAACTGTCGGCTGGTAATTGAAGTCGCAGATACTTCGCTCGACAAAGATCGCGCCAAAGCGACTATCTACCGCCACGCCGGAGTCGAGGAGTATTGGATCATCAACGTTCCTGACAGGTCGCTTGAACGATATCTTTTTTCCGCCACTCAACCTCATGAGTCTCAAATCGCGGAATTGCAAACCTTTCATGCTCCTGTAACGGTTAGCCTCAAAATTGCAGATACCGACTTGGTACTTGAGCTGAAAGAAGTCTTGGGATAACTTTCCGCAGGTTTTAGCTCGTGGCGTACATGAAAGCGAGCCTGCTAAGAACTAGCGAGCTCGGCGCTCGACGCGCAAGCGACTCGTATCGCAGTGTATCGCCATATCGGCTAGTTCGCGATAGTTGATATCGTCGCTTTGCAAATCCAGCAACATGTGCGCCTTTTCCCAGTCGTCCTCGGTCTCCAGCGCCCAGCGGAGATCAGGGCGATCAAGCGCCGCAGGCAAGGGCAAGCAACGAGCGTTAAACAACTCAGGCATCGAGTGAATCAACTGTGTCACTTCACGCGAATCATTCGTGTCGGTCCGGCCCGCCAAGCGACGCAGAGCTCGACGGCGGAAAACCTCAACGACTAGCCCCAAACTTCGCAGCGAACTCGTCGGTCGAGTAGATGATACAAACGAGATCATGTCGCTGGTGGGAGTCGCCCATGCAGCTGCGACCAATCGATCCACGAGAATCGGATCGACGAACGGACAATTGTTCTGTACGAGCACAATCCAATTTGCCTCCACCGATTTCGCAACTTCTATACACCGGCTAAGCGGTGTGCTCGATGCAGAAGGCATCCAACGCGCCGGACCAATTGCCATCGCGTTGATGAGACTCGAATAGTCGGCGGAGCCGGTGATGGCAATCGAATCGAGCAGCGAAGAACCTGCCAGTCGCCGGACCGTCCACTCCAATAACGACTGACGACCTATGGAGCGCAACGAAGGATGAGCCTTCTTGGAATGGGAACCAAGATCAATAATTGCCACCGACGAACGACGATCTGTCATCTCGGACCTCCTTGAACAGCCAAGCTTCACCGTCACTCAGTAACGCGATCGTTTGATAAGATTCGGAGTGACCAAATTCAATTGACAAAAAGCTTCGATGCAGTCTCTTGAAATTCGCGTGCTCGCCACATGAGAAGAATCAGTTTATCGCAGAAGGGTGCCGAGTCAATCTTAATAACCGGCTAAGGGAAGATTCTTTCTCGGCGCGCAATACATGCATTGGGCGAAAAATCGAGTTTTATAGATTAGGCTTCACCTCGATTCGCAGACAAAGTCGGAAGGGCGACGCCTGCGTATATCCCACAAGTATTCCATATCGCTCCCCCTACCAGATTGCCGTAACTTACTTGCTTGGTTTTACATCCGGCGATGGTTTGGCGCTCGAATCGCCTGGCTTTGACATAATAATGCGGCCAAACAAATGTCCGCCCTTTTCGTCATGTTGCCAAGTGCCCGCGTACTTGTCGACGTGCAGCACAACGCGTGCTGAAAAGGTTCCAAATCCTGGCAGTGTCAAATTGTCGAGTGTCATCACCGGCGTTTCACCAGCCCATTTGACATACAACGGCACAGGAACCGTAAAATCCTTCTTGCCATACTTGATGCGCGCCTTGATGGACCACAAGTCCGTCTCCGGAAGTTTTTCGACTTTCTCGATGTCGTATTCTTCCTCTTGAAGTTCGTTCAGTGGTTTTTCGTCAAGCGTGAAAGAGCCCTTGAACTTCGCCCCGGTCAGCAGTTTTTCGAACTTTTCATACCTAGCCTTGGTCACCGCGTCGACTTTCTCCTGTGCCAAAACACCGTGCGACGTTTGAAAGCACACGAACGCAACGCAGGCAATATGTAGTAAAGCTCGCATATTCAGGCTCCTCATGTGGTTGTAGACGAAGGGTGGGTTGAGGTACGAAACCCAGCAGATTCTCTTACTCGCCTGGTGGGTTTCGTACCTCAACCC
>JANLQO010000078.1:0-14963 GCA_031367855.1 Planctomycetia bacterium
AATCCTTGCAACCTGCGGGACTCGATGGCCAAATCCTCGAGGTCACCGCAATCGATGATCCGCGCAATAATCTGGTGGATTGGATGGTTGCACCCGAGAATCCATTCTTTTCGCGTTCATTGACCAATCGCTATTGGAAACACTTCTTTGAACGTGGCTTGGTTGAACCCGAAGACGATTTGCGAGTTACCAATCCGCCCGCGAACCCAGCTCTGCTCGATGGGCTGGCCAAGCACTTTGCAGATTCGAAGTACGATCTCAAGGGTTTGGTGCGACTGATCTGTACCTCGACTACCTATCGACTCAGCTCCGAAGCGAACGAACAGAATCTAGCTGACCAATCGAGTTACTCGAGATACTATCCCAAGCGTCTCCAAGCAGAAGTATTGCTGGACGCAATCGATCAAGTGGTTGGCTCGACCACAGCCTTCGATGGCATGCCCGCTGGAACGCGTGCAGTCAGTTTGCCGGATACGAGTTTTAATTCGTATTTCTTGACCGTTTTTGGTCGTCCCGATTCTGCTTCCGCTTGCGAATGCGAACGCTCGCAGGAAGCTACGCTCGCTCAAAGCCTTCACTTATTGAATTCGAGTGACGTGCAGGCCAAGCTGGCCAACGAGGCTGCGACTCCCGCCCGCCTTGCCAAAGATAGCTCTGTTGATCACCCCACCCACCTCCGCGAACTCTACCTGCGAGCTTTTAGCCGTCAACCGACCGACGAAGAATTGCAAACCGCACTCAGCTACATCGAACGGAAAAAAGCGAACTTGCGCGAAGCGTATGAGGATCTGGTTTGGGCGTTGATCAATAGCAAGGAATTTGTCTTCAACCACTGACCCACCAGATTGCAAACTAGTGAACCATTTCAATCAACATTGCTGCAACGCATTGGTCTTTGTCAGCGCCACGCTATTTGCGTCAAGCGTGTGCGGTCAAATACCCGCGATTCAATTGTCCGCTCTTTCGCGGAATGTTGGGCAAGCGGCCAGTACCTTTCCAGTGCGTGTCAGCGAAGGCGAACAGATCGATGAAGTCGACCGGTTGGTGTTTTCTCACCCTGGCATCGTGGGCACGCTGCAGACTACTGCCGCACGGTTACTCGAAAGCGATCCGCAGCCGCAGTACGGTCAATTCTCAGTAACGGTTGCGCCCGACGTAACACCCGGAATTTACGAAGTGCGTGCGAAGGGACGTTTCGGGATTTCGAATCCGCGCGCTTTCCTGATCTCGCAGTCTCCAGTCCAATTTGTCGAAACCGAACACACCAAAGCCGAGGCAGCGGTCGATTTGTCGCTACAGCAGATCACGGTTGATCGTGCCTATCCTCAGCGACGCAATTACTATCGCGTCACGCTGGCCGCAGATGACCGTTTTTACATTTGTGCCCACGCCCGACGACTCGACTCACGAGCCGTGGTGGCGCTCGCTCTGCTCGATGTGAATGGTCACGAAGTTGCTCGAGCGCGGGCCATCGGGGAGTTTCCAGCGGAATTGACTTACAAAGTTCCAAGCGCTGGAGCGTACACGTTGCTGGCTTACGATTTTCTGTTCCAAGGTGGCGAAGCGTTTTCCTTCGCACTGCAAGCCGCAGTGGATCCCTCCAGCGTTACCACTCCGCCAGAAAATGAACTCAAACGACTGTGTGCGACCGGCGGGCAGATGCTGAGCGTAGCGAAGCGGGATGCCACGCAGGGGCAACTGAAGCCGCTGGCGGCCGATCCAGCCGCCGCCAGTGCTCAATGGTTGACGCCTGCTACCGTCGCAAAAGTTCCCGATGCAAACTTCGAACGTGCGCTACCGTTCACCGAGAGTGGGCGATTTCCATTGCATGCGCCCAGCGTGAACTTCGACTTCAAAGCGAATGCGGGACAAAGTCTGTGGGTCGAAGTGAACTCAGCCAAGCTCGATCAGTTAACGGATCCTCGCGTGATCGTTTACAAAGTGAATCGTGACCCGAGCGGCAAAGAGTCGTTACAGCAATTGGTAGAGCAGGATGACGCCGCCACGATTGGCGGCGCGGCAATGAAAATACGGATGCGAGATCCTTATATTCAATTTACCGCGCCCGAGGCCGCGACCTATCGTGTGCTGCTGGCGGATAATGCAACCGGTATAAGGCCAGCGGATGCGCTGAGTTATGTGTTGGCGGTTCGCGAGGCTCAGCCGAGTTTCGAGTTGCTTGCCTATCAGCCTTTTCCATCCAAAGACGCCGCGCAGTCAAAGAACTGGGCGTCTAACCTGATGCGTGGTGGCACCGAAACGATACATGTTTTGGTTGTGCGTCGAGACGGATTCGGCGATGCAATTGAAGTGAGTGCTGAAGGTTTGCCAGCGGGTGTCACCTGCGAGAAAGCGATAGTTGCGGCTGGTGCAAATGACGCGATGCTGATTCTCCGCGCCGCAGAGGATGCTGGGGATTGGGTGGGCGACATCAAAGTGGTCGGTCGATCGCTAGGGACGAGTCCACAGGAGCGCACCGCCATGGTAGGAACTACTCTGCGCGGCATCACGCCAACGCGAAACACGATTGAATCACGCTTAGCCGCGAACTTAACGCTCCGCGTCAATGGTCTGGATATTGCACCTCTTTTAGTTGAATTGGGGGGAGGTCAAACTCTCGAAATGTCGCGCGGCGGCAAGTTACCGTTTCCGGTCAAAGTGACTCGACGAACCGGCGGCGCAGGCAAGTGTACTTTACGACCACAGAATCTTCCTCCGAAAGTCACGCTCGGAGAGTTTGCAGTCGAGGGTGACAAAAGCGAAGCCACGCCAGAACTAGTTGTTGCACCAGATGCGCCGCTGGGTGAATACACATTTTGGATGCTGAACGAGACGCCAATCAAATGGCGACCGAATCCACAATCGCTGACGATCGCGGAAGCCTATGCGGCCAAAGTAAAAGCCGCCGCCGAAGATCCGGCGCAGGCCGCCGAAAAACCTAAGCTCGATGAGGCTTTAAAAGCAGCCAATGAACGAGTCGAACAACTGAAGAAGTCAACGGCCGAACGCGACGTGACCGCTTACTTCCCGACAACGCCCTTGCGGATTCGAATCCTCGAAACCCCGGTTCGCGCCGCACCTATTGCCGCCGTGACGGGTGCCGCCGGGGCCGAGCAGCAGATTGACGTGAAAATAGAACGGCTATTTGGTTTCGCTGACGCGGTGGACATTGCTTTGTCAGGTAAAGCGCCCGTTGAAGGTTTAGAACTGCCGAATGTGCAGATTCCTGCTGGTATGGATACAGCAAAAATCGTGGTAAAGATTCCGGCAAACGCAACAGCGACATCGGTAAATATTCCAATTAAAATGGATTGTAAGTTTAATGGTCATGCGTTGAGCCAAACGCTGACCTTTGGATTGACAATTGCTGCACCCGTTGCTGCCAAGTGAGCTGCTCGCCGCTTTTGTGCCTGACCAGTTCACATCGTGCCCCCGCTCTATAATCGCTGTCGGCGATTCCCACAAAAATCCCACCTACAAAATGAACAGTCTCATAATGCGTAGTGCTATTTTGTTTGCGTTGATGCTGTCCGCCTCGCTGGTCAGTGCTCAGGACACCGTTGATTTTGGCACTCAAATCGCTCCACTACTGACGCGAAATTGCAGCGCATGTCATAACTCCAAGAAGCCGGAAGGGGGGTTGCTGCTTGAGTCGTTTGCAACGCTTATGAAGGGTGGCGACAGCGGCGAAGCGATCGTGCCTGGCATGCTCGACAAAGGCGAATTATTGTCGCGCGTTATCGCTACCGACGATACTGCCATGCCGCCAGCCAACAATGCTGTTGGCGCAAAGCGGTTGACGGAAGCGGAAGTGGCAATCATCAAAGCTTGGGTCGCCGCAGGCGCGCCGGCTCCCAAGGCAGGAGCAACGGCGGTTATGAATTGGCGAGACATTACGGGAACGCTGAAGCCGATTTACGCCAGCGATGTTTCCCCTGACGGCAGCTACCTGGCGTATGGAGTTGGAAACATAGTCGCATTGGCCACGAATCCATTTGGTCCGACAACGCCGCAGATCGACTATCTGCTCGATCCGAACCTCAAACTCGCTGACGGAAAGCCGATTCAAGCAACTCATATCGACCTGGTGCAATCGATCGCGTTTAGTCCTGATAGCCAGCGGTTGGCGACAGGCGGGTTTCGCAGTGTCAAGATTTGGAAGCGTAAAACGGGCTTCGCACCCGTGGCCGCAATCATGCCTGCGGGCAGCCGCCTACTAACTACGGACTTCAGCGGCTCGCGTATCGCCATCGCAACTCCCGAGCACTCACTTGTTCTGCTCGACGCCAATACTCTTCAGCCTCTTACACAGCTCAAGGGCCACACCGAACGAATTGTCGCCGCAGGATTCACCCCCAATACGTCGACCATTTTCAGTTGCGATGCGAGCGGTAGATTGCTGCGCTGGGATCTGCCTGCAGAATTGCCAGCGGAAATCTCCTATGTCGAAGCGACACCAGCGCCGAATGTAATTTTAGTTTCCAAGGAGGCAAAGGACATCCGAGCGATTGCCTCAGCCAACGTCGGCTCAGTCCTATTATTGCGTCAGGACAACAAGCTCGCGGCGTTGCAACAAGGGCCAGCATCCGCCGAGGCCGGCGCTCCGCCTGCGGCGTATGCTGCGAACGCCGCCTTTGATCGCTTGGCCGATGTCAACACGCTGGCCATTGCCAAACCGACCGATGCGTTACAGTACTTGGTCGCACAGAGCAATGGTGCCATTGAAGTCATCAAACCCGAGACGACGGAAACGGTAATTCGATTCGAACAGGGAGCGCCACTCGCAGCGATTGCGCTTTCGCGCGACGGTACGAAATTAAGCGTAGCTGGAGTAAGCGGACCAACGAAGCTTTGGAACTTGGCGGATGGAAAAACGTTGGCCACTTTGCAAGGCGACTACGACCAAGTTCGCACTTTGGAGGTTGCTCAGCGCAGCGTCGCTCGCCAAAAAGCACTTGTCGATCTGCTGACAGCCCGAGTGCCTGAATTGAAGAAGGAAGCTGAGAAGGAAGTTGAAGCGCGCAAGAAAGTCGAAGAAGCGCGGACGAAAGCGGTTGAAGCCATCGCGGCGAAAGTCAAAGAGGTCGAAGTCGCGCAAGCCGCTGTGACGACCACTGTTGCCTCGATGGAAGAGACTCGAAAAGCGATCGAAGAGATGACCAAAAAGATGCAGGCCCTGGCTACCGAGAAGGAAGCCAAAGACAAAGCCGTCGCAGAAGCCGACAAGAAAAAGCAAGAGGCTGAGGCGGAGTTAGTCAAACACGATCAAGCACTCGCCACCGCCACTGCCAGCGTAGAGCGTGCAAACGGTCTCGTGCCGCAACAAGAAACACTGGTTACCGCAGAAACCGCCATACTAACCACGTCTCAACAGGGACTTGAAACGCTTCAGAAGACTGTCCTGCCCGCCACCAGCGCGCTCGCATTCGACCCGGCGGGTTCAACCGTGATTGCGGCGACTGCCGACAACAGCTTGCATCTGTTTGATGCAGCTAGTGGAAAAGCGATCGCAAAGCTGGCATCTAGCCCTGTGGCAATTCAAGCCATTTTGGTCTCCGCCGACCGGAAGCTGGTTGCAGGGGATGGAACGCAATGGTTTAGTTGGAGCCTGGGGATGCCATGGTCACTCGAACGTACACTTGGCTCGCCGCTTTCGGGCGATCCCGCTTCGTCCTTGTTTAGCGATCGCATTACGGCGCTTGACTTTAGTCCGGATGGTCAATCACTGGCTATCGGCAGCGGGCCTCCCAGCCGCTTCGGTGACGTGAAGATCATCGCAGTTGCAACGGGCGAAATTCAACGCGACCTCGGTGAAGCTCATAGCGATACCGTGCTCGGCTTGCGATTTTCGCCTGACGGTAGGCAACTGGCCACTTGTGGTGCCGATAAACTCTGTCGTTTGTATCAACTCGATTCGGGGCAAATGGTCCGCTCATTCGAAGGTCATACGCATCATGTGCTTGGCGTAGCCTGGCAAAACAACGGCCAGACGCTCGCTACCGCCAGCGCCGATAACTCGGTTAAATCCTGGAACGTCGCCTCCGGTGAACGCAAGCAATCCATCGCTGGCTTCGGTAAAGAAGTCACCGGTATTGAGTTTGTTGGCCTAACCGACCAAATCGTTACCAGTAGCGTGGATGGCCAAGCAAGGTTACACAACGCGTCGAATGCACAACAGGTGCGAGCGTTCGCAGGTGCCAACAATGCACTGTATACGGTGTCCGCCAGCGACGATGGTCAATTTTTAGTAGCGGGCGGACAAAGCGGCCAAGTATGGATTTGGAAGATTGCTGACGGAGCTCTGTTGCGCAAGATTCCAGAAGATCCAAAATAGCTCAGATCCCCAAGCTGGGTAGATCAAAAGTGTAGAACGGTTGTCCCCAACGTTGTCCTCAACCGTTCTGTCGAAAGGCAACGGACCGAAGTCGACGCGCATTTTTATAACAAATGAAAACGTTCAAGTGGACCCAGCGCGCTTTTGGGAACGTTTGAGGACAATCGTTCTACATTAGTCATTTGTCAGAACATAGCCACGAAAAAAAAGTTGGACGAAGCAAGAGTGCTTCATCCAACTTTAAATTTGGGTTTAGAGGAGCACGATTGTCCCAATCGTTCCCAGGAGCAATTGAGACAATTGCTCAGCTTAAAGCATCTTGGCAATTAAGGCACAAAGATCCGCTGTGCGGCAGCTATAACCCCATTCGTTGTCGTACCAGCTGACCACTTTGGCGAGCTTGCCTTTATTGCCGAGCACTTGGGTAAAGTCCGCTGCGAAAATCGAACTGTGCGGATCGTCAATGATGTCCGAGCTGACGATTGGGTCTTCGGTATAGCACAGAATGCCTTTAAGAGAGCCTTCAGCAGCAGCTTTCATGGCCGCGTTGATGTCTTCCTTGGTTGCTTCTTTGCCAAGATTCACGGTGAGGTCAACCACGCTGCCGGTAGCCACCGGAACACGCATGGCGATACCGGTCAGTTTGCCTTTCAACTGGGGAATCACCAAGCCGACGGCCGATGCGGCACCGGTCGATGTTGGGATGATGTTCTGAGCGGCTCCTCGGGCGCGATACGGATCCGCGTGCGGCAAGTCCTGAACCTGTTGATCGTTCGTGTAGGCGTGAACGGTAGTCATCAAACCGGATTCAATGCCGAACGTTTCATGCAGCACTTTGGCTACGGGAGCCAAGCAGTTGGTGGTGCAGCTTGCATTTGAAATGCACTTCATTTCCTTGGTCAGTTTGTCATCATTGACACCGATCACGCAGGTCAAGTCAGCGCCATCCTTGGCAGGCGCGCTGAGGACGACTTTCTTCGCGCCGGCTTCGATGTGAGTGTCGTAGCCTGGTTTGCCGTTGGCGGCACGGCCAGTAAAAATGCCTGTGCTTTCGATAACAATATCGACTTTGTTCGCTGCCCAAGGCAATTTGGTTGGATCGCGTTCAGCGATGGCCAGGATTTCTTTGCCGTCAACGATCAGGTGTGTGTCGGTTGCCTTAACGGTACCGTTGTAGCGACCATGCGAGCTGTCATACTTCAGCAAGGTTGCCAGCATTTGGTTGGCAGTGAGGTCGTTGATGGCCACGACTTCGAATTCGTTGGGGCGTGCCATGAGATTGCGGAAAGTCAAACGACCGATACGGCCAAAGCCATTGATTGCGACACGAACTACCACGATTGAAACTCCGGAGTTTAGGGTTCGCTTCTCCTCACCCTGCCGCAACAATCGCTGAAGTGGCTGGGGATTGCGGAAACTGCTTCCGCCTGTCATGCATTTGTTTCAGAGAAAAGCAGGGCGGGATTATACTTTTGATCCAATAAAGCAGCAACGACCAGCAATCTACAGAATTGATTGGCGTTGATACCGCCTCAGTCGTCATTCAACGGCAGACCCTGCCGCTTTATATACGAACTAACTCGAAAGTATCGCGAAAACTTGTCCATTTCCCCAAAACGAAATCGTCCCGCTTGGCAACTTCCACCCGGAATTAGTCGCGGTACTTGGGATTATTTGCATACGCCTTCGATCGCGGATGATTACGACCGTTATTTCCAAGATCATCCGCTACTCAAATTAGATATCGAAGTCGTTCGTCGCTTGTTGCCGAAAGTACCGCAAGAACAGTTTACGATTGCCGATTTTGGATGCGGTACCGCTCGAGTGGCGCGGGCGCTCATACCGCTGGGGCATCGCGTGCTGAATGTGGACCTCAGTCGACACATGTTGCGTCAAGCTTCGCAGCAGGACGCAACTCATGAACAACTTAGCAGTTGTGTACAAGCGAATCTGGTGCAGCTTGATTGGTTGCGCGACAGCATACTTGACATGGCGGTGTGCTTGTTCAGCAGCATTGGCATGATTCGCGGCCGCGAGCATCGCCAGAAGTTCTTGTCACACGTCTGTCGCAGCCTGCGGGCGGACGCACCATTGATCTTGCACGTACACAATCGCTTGCGCAGTCTGCTCGATCCAGGCGGTCCGGCTTGGCTGCTGAAAACTTGGCTTAGTAGCTGGACGAACCGCGATTGGGAGTATGGTGATCGCGTCTACGCCTACCGGGGATTGCCTTCGATGTTCTTGCACATTTATAGCCGTCGCGAATTGGTCAACGATCTTAAGACGGCGGGTTTCACCAAGCTACAGATTCTGCCAATCAATAGCACCGCCGACGATTTATTGCCGCCAGCCACACGTTTTACCAACGTGCGAGCGGGAGGGTACTTTGCCATCGCACGACGCTAGGCTTTGTCTCAAAAGGGGTCTGACCCTCTCCGGGCATGTTCTTTTGTCAGGAACCTTCTGGTCCAGAGCCATTGCTTCTACGTTCTTTCGCGTCACATCTGATAGCAATCCGCGAACAAAGATCAACAGAAGACGCCTGCCTTCCAAACGCGCGAAACAATCTGCGAACAGTAACAGAAACTGGCCAAGCAATCTGCCGAGTTTTGCGATATCCTTAGTAGACATTGGAGCGACCTTCCGTGGTTTCCATGTGAGACAATTTTGCACACGGAGGGTCGCTTCTTTTGGCCATTGGTGTCAATGGCAATAAACTCATGACAAACAAGCACTTACATCGAATTCAACCTACAAACTTGGCGCTGTCCAACTAGTTTAACTAAAAAGCACGCACTTCCAGGATGATGCGAATTCTAAAGCGTTTTGGCGCTAATCAAATACTAACAACTGCGCACGCTCCATGTTTGTCAGCCAATCCCGATTACCGCATCTGCTGCCCCCCAGTGCCTACTGGTGCGATAAGTCCTATGAGGATGAACGGGATTTAGTTTTGAAAAAGTCGTGGCATGTGGTGTCCACAACAGCGGAGCTCGCTGCGCCCGGTGATTTCATAACCCGGGAAATTCTGGGCTGTCCGGTACAAATTCGCAATTTCGATGGTCAGCTGCGTGCTCTATCGAACGTCTGCGCTCATCGTCATGCAGTCATCTGCTCCGAACGCGCCGGTAATTCGGCCACAATGAGGTGCCAGTATCATGGATGGGAATACCAGCAGGACGGGAGCACTGGGCGAATTCCACAGCCCAAGAATTTTATTCCATTCGATTCGCCAAGACCTTGCCTGCCGCGATACTCTGTCGCAACCGCTGGGCAACTGGTCTTCGTAAACCTGTCATCTGATGCAGGCGCACTTGACGATTTTTTGGGGAAAGACTTTTTCCGTCACCTCGAACAACACTTTGGCGACCAGTGGACTTTGTCGATGAAATGGTGGCCGGAATACTCCGTCAACTGGAAGATTCCCATTGAGAACTCGCTGGAGGCGTATCATGTTCCCACGGTACATCCAAAAACCTTTGTAGCGGATCCTGGCGACGATCGCTCGGAGCACGTTTTGCTCGCGCATCGGACCGCGTTTGGAACGTCGCTCCCTTTTTGTCCTCACAGTCGCGTTCACGCGCTGTTCCAGAGACTGGAAGGAGCATTTATGAAGTCCCTTGGGCACGAGCCGACCAATCAATATTGGCAACATCACGTGTTTCCGAATCTGTTGTTTTCTTTTACTGACGCGATTAGTTTGGCTAGTTGTATCTTGCCGACCGGGCCATCATCCTCCACCGCAACGGTGTTTCAATTCGGACGACTGCCGCGTCGCCATGGAGCGATCATGAGGGGCTGGGCGAAGCTTTGGGCGCGGATGTCCGCAAGCATTACCAAAAAGATCCTCGTTGAGGACTTAGAGATTTTCGGATCGATTCAGGCTGGTTTGCGAGCAAGTAGCCAACTGGGCGTTCTGGGCCGTTGCGAAGAACGCATTCACCATTTCCAAGAGTTTTTGCTGGCCAAAGTGAATTCCAAACACTGAGTTTAACATGCTTGATTTGAAAAATCGTGTCGCGATCGTAACCGGCGGATCCCGTGGAATCGGCCGGGCCACGGCGCTGCGTTTGGCTGAGGCCGGTGCAGACGTGGTTATAAATTACGTCACCAGTCAGTCCAGTGCCCGCGAAGTTGCTGAACAAATTACTGCACTCGGGCGGCGAGCCGCTACGGTGAAGGCGGATGTAAGTGAACCGGAAGATATCCAGTCAATGGCTGAGTTTGCGGGCAAAGAGTTCGGCAAGATCGATATCGTGATCAGCAATGCGGCCTCGGGCGGGTTCCGAAACGTCATGGATGCTTCACCCAAGCACTTTGAAGCCGCGATGAAGACCAATGTACAAGCGCTGATGCTGCTAGCGCAAGCCTGTGTGCCCTGGATGACAGATGAGTCCCATCGCAGAAAGATCATCGCCTTGTCGAGTCACGGTTCGCATTTAGCGCTACCCGCCTATGGTCTGATTGGCGCATCGAAAGCAGCAATGGAAAGTCTTGCACGCCACTTGGCGTTGGAACTGGGCAATCGCGGGATCAATGTCAATATTGTGCTAGCTGGACTCGTTGAGACGGATTCGACCAAGTCGTTTCCGAGCGCCGAGGTTGCCTTTGAAGCAGTGCATGCGCGACGCTTGGTGAACGGACGTGCGCTGACGCCTGAAGAAGTCGCCAACGCGGTACTATTCTTAGCGAGTCCGCTGAGCGATTTGATTCAGGGGCAAACGTTGGTCGTGGATGGCGGGGAGACGCTTCGTGGCTAATGAACCGAATGCAAAGCACCATGCGGATTCAGACGAAAGCATTTTTCCGCTGCCCTTATCACCGCTTGAGAAATTCTTTTTTTGGGATGACAGTCCCGAACTGCCCTGTACTTTCTTTATCGAAATGCGTTTCGAATCGTCGCTGGATGTCGCAGTGCTGGAGAAGTGTATCGCGCGAGTTGTGGATCGCAATCCGTTGCTGCGGGCGAATGTTACCGGGGATGACCGGCATCTCACTTGGACATTAAACGACAAACCCTTTGCACTGTGGGACTTGGCGGATGAGCCGCCGATAGTTAACGGAGTGGTTCGCCCCATAGATCTACGCACAGACGTTGGCTGTCGGTTTTGGTGTGAGACTACGCAAGTCTGCAGTCGCGTGCTGGTTCAATTACATCACTGTGTGTGCGACGCCATAGCCTTTCGCACAGTCGTGATCGACATTCTGCATTTGTATAAATTGGTCACGGGAAACGAGCTGTTGAGTTCGCAGGATCGTAACCTACTATACGATCGCTTCAACTACTCGCTGCTTCACGAGCGGTACAACTTTGAACACCTCGGCAAGCCTAAGCGAGAGACAACGACATGGCAACGAATTAAAAACGCATGGTACTTTCACTTTCAACCGCCCGTTCCGTTGGCGAAATTGCCGTCCAATGAGCCAACTTGCGCTGCGCATGAAGAAACCCAAAACCCGCTTTGCAACATGCTGATGGAACGGGAGTTTAGCCAACGCGTACTTAACGCTTGCCAGTCGAAAGCCTACGGCGTCAATGAATTGGCTATCGCGCTACTGTTCCGTACTTGCTATCAGTGGAACCGGCTGCATGGCGACAAGCGACGCAATGGGCGGTTGCGTATCTTGATGCCCTGCGATCTGCGCGGACGGGCTGACCTACGCATGCCGGCAACGAATCGACTGTCGCTGAGCTTTCTCGGACGCGACTATTCGCAGTGTGACGATCTGAAGGGGTTAATTGACAGTGTGCTCGCTGAACTCAAGGACGCCAAGGAAACGCATCTTTATCTTGATCTGCTGAAGGGCCTTGAGTTGGGTTGTAGGTGGCCGCGATTGATGAAGTGGGCGCTGGCTCGTAGTGATTCGATGGCGACGGCGGTTATCACTTATACAGGCGACGTGTCGCGTGGCTTGAACAAGTTATTTCCGGAGGTGAACGAGCTGCGGAGTGTAGGCAGCGCATCGCTGTTTTCGATTGCAGGTGCTCCACCGGTTCGCCGAAACACCAATATTTCGCTGGCGATCTGTATCAACTGGGGTAGGATTTGCATATCAGCCTCCTGGAACCGATCTGTATTCACTGGGCAGGATTGCAGTGAATTTTTAGAACTGTACAAAAGCGGCTGGCAACAATGGTGTGAAGCGGAAGAATCGCTTCGCGGAGTATATGCTGAGCCAGGAACCGTCTAATTAAATTGAATCGATTAACTTGAATTGACCTGTAATGAAGATCAGCTCCATTCCGCAACTTTACCGAAACCTTCGCAGGTGGCAAGAAATTATCGTCATCTTGCGGCGCTACGGGTTGGCCGATTGGTTGAGCCAGCTGCGGGTCGATTTCATTCGTGATTGGATTAAGGATGAACAGGGGGTTCCGCTGGCAAGTTATTCGCGTTCAACGCGGATCCGCATGGCGCTGACGGAGCTTGGGCCGACCTTCATTAAGCTTGGGCAAGTGCTGAGTTTGCGACCTGATCTCATCGGATTGGAGCTGGCGGAAGAATTGACGCAACTGCAATCCGAAGTCCCAGCCGATTCACCCAAACTAGTCCGTGAGCTAGTTGAAAAAAGCCTAGGGCGTCCGATAAATGAAATCTATGCGGAGTTTGACGATGTCGCCATCGCTTCCGCATCGATCGGACAGGTGCATCGCGCGACGCTACACGATGGTACGGCTGTGGTCGTCAAGGTGCAACACGCAGGCATCGAGGCCAAGGTCCATGAAGATATGGAAGTGATGGCAGGACTGGCCGTGCTGGCCGATCGCTTACCCGATCTGGCCGCTTGGAAGCCTCAAGTATTGGTCGAGCAATTGTCGAGATCGCTGAAACGTGAACTGAATTTTAGCCGTGAATTGCAGAATTTGCAGAATTTTGCGCGATCCCTGGTCAAGTTTAAAGGGGTTCGCATACCTCGCACATTTCCAGAGCTCAGCTCATCGCGCATTTTGACGATGGAATACATCGAAGGTGTGGCGGTTAACAAATTGACCTGCGATGTGGCCAGCGACGAGCAGCGCCAGACAATCGCCAGGTTGGCTGCTGACGTCTACGTGGAGATGATCTTTACGCTGGGCGCGTACCACGCGGATCCGCATCCTGGCAACGTTTTAGTCATCAACGGCAGCGAACTGGGTTTGCTGGATTTCGGGATGGTGGGTCGCATCGACGACCGCCTGCGCGAGTCGATTGAAGAAATGTTGCTGTTGGTATTATCTCAAGACGTGTCCATGTTAGCGACGCTAATCAAGCGTGTGGGACGTACGCCGCCGAGACTGGACGATAGTTTGTTGTCGATTGATGTGGCCGATTTGGTCGCCAATTATGGCTCGCAGTCGCTTCAAACTTTCGATCTCTCAGGTGCCCTAAACGACGTTACGGACATTATGCACCGGCACCAGATCTCGTTGCCGCCCCAGACGTCATTGCTGATCAAGATGTTAATAACGCTTGAAGGAACCCTACATCAACTTGCACCGAAGTTCAGCTTGATTGAGGTGATGCAGCCGTTCTTCCGGCGGATGTGGCTGCGCAGACTGTCACCTAAACGGCAAGCCAAGCGGATTCGCCGAGTCTATTTCGAGCTGGAAGCCTTGCTCGAAACACTACCTGGCCAAGTGAGTTCGGTGATGCAGCTGATTCAAGAAGGACGATTGGATGTCCACTTGGCTCACAAAGGGCTGAGTCCTTCGGTAAATCGATTAGTGCTTGGGATTTTGATAAGTTCCGTCTTCTTGGGATCGTCGATCCTATTGGCGTATGAGGTACCACCGCTGTTGTTCATGCAACCAGTTTGGTGGGGCATCGAGCGTTTGAGTCTATTCGGGTTGCTCGGTTACGCGCTGAGCATGATGGTGGGTTTGAGATTGGTGATGGCCATCAATCGATCGGGGCATTTGGATCAACACGATAGCGATTGATGTCAATTTTGAGTTGTCAACGCAGCCCAACGACAAAATCCAAGGGAGGATTTGCTTCCGGAAGAAAGTATGAGCTGATCCCAAAAATCGCCGAGTATGCGAGAAGCATAAAAATGATGCGGCGTTTCTTGACACCTATCCTGATGGAACGGCGGTTGCGCGGACCTAGCCGAACGCATTGCCATTGGCCAGGCCATTAACGATGAACGACCACAACTTCGAGACCCGTGGCTAGCGCCAGCGGCTCACAGAAGTGCTGGCGACAGCGGCTCACAAGACGGCTAGCGCGGACGAGTAACTATCCCCAGTTCCAGATCGAACTTACCACGACCACAGCACTACCAGAATCTGCGCTTGAGATATTTGGCTATTCGGAAAGGGGCAGGCTGGTGAGTGTCCAATGCCGCTGGTTGCTTCAAACCTTGAGCCTTGGGGAGTAAGAACAGCCAAGTCCAACGCGGCGAACCTGGTTCGTGATACGAAAGTCCGAATGCAAGTAGCGCAAGCAACCCAGCCGGAATGCCCCACAGCCGGTAAACCGCTAGAGCGAAAACCAATACCAGGAATAGGTCCAATAGACTCCAGGCGGTTATCCAGTCGCCATCGACTTGGTCGGCACCCAATACCGCTAGAACTCGCCAGCCCGGCGGAAGCGATAGCGTTAGCTGTAGGGAATCTACATCAGCTAGCCAACCGGTTGCGGGGATC
>JANLQO010000081.1:0-5779 GCA_031367855.1 Planctomycetia bacterium
GAGCGACTCGCCTACGCAGGGCAACCATCTAGATTGGTGGAGCCGAAGTCCTTTGTGCTAAATTCTCTCGGGTGCCCCGAAGCGAAGGCATTAGCGGTGAGGGTTTATGCCGCCATTTGAGACGTCAACATTCGAACCGCAACATCCCTGACGGCTCGCCTTTTCTTCAACGTGCTAGTTGGCAGGATCACCTGGTCGCTCCGCGACTTGACATCCACCTTCAACACGTCACCTGGGACTTGCATCCCAAGCTTTTGTCTGCCATCGCTTCGCGATTCAGGTCCAGGAATTTGACTTATCCCGGTTTATGATTTTGCGACGGCCAAATGGGGATAATTGCTTATTGCGGTGCGACGGCAGAGTGCGAGAAGTAACTAGCTGGCGAAGGTGTTGGGGTGTTTTCCGCAACTTCTCGAAAAATGTGTTGATGTTCAAGGTCTCGCCCTCGGGTGAAGTGAATGCCAAATCTCACATTGCCTTACTATCAGGAAACGCTCATACTTGTTCCGGCTGCGATGTGCAAATCACCCTCATTTCAGCGCGGCCCGAGTTGCCGGACCCTAGCATAACAGGAGGTTTTGATGCAGGTCTCAGACGTACCCAAGACGACTTTCAATCCCAAGGTTCAGTGGTGGACTGATGCCAATTGGCTCGACAAGTACGACCGTTACCTCCAGCCCGATCGACGCTCCAATCAAGATCACCATCGCATCCTCGATCGCCGGTTTACTTTGCAATCTTTTGCGGCCTCTGTTCGGCATTTGCCTGGCGCTACGGTTGAGTGCGGCGTGCATCGAGGAACCGGGTCTGCGTTGATTTGTGCGACCTTGCAAGGCAGCTACAACGGCCAGAAGCACTATGGGTTTGATTCCTTTGAAGGGTTGCCGGAAGGTGGCCCCAATGATGCCAATTGGAAAAAAGGACAGTTGGCCGTCCCGCTCGAATTGGCCCGCAAAAATCTGGCGGAATTCGCTGACATCTGCGAACTGGTTGCGGGTTGGATTCCGGATACGTTTACCGTGGTCTCAGGCAAACGCTTTCGTTTGGTCCATATCGATGTCGATTTGGAGCTGCCCACCCAGCAGTCGCTGGAGTTTTTCTATGCTCGGGCGATCGCTGGCGCTTTGTTCATCATCGATGATTATGGCTTCCATAGTTGCCCGGGTGCCCGACTAGCAACTCAGCAATTCTTGGCTGGCCGCCCCGAAACGATCGTCGAGCTGACAACGGGCCAAGCGATATTCTACAAGCATGGGTCCAACTGAACATGCAAATCTACGGCGTTTCCCTATGGGCGAAAATGTAAAGTTCCGTGTGCAAATTCGGCGCATTTCTCTCGACGAAACCCTCTTGAGAAATAAACTCTCTTGGGAAATAGAAAAACCGTCTTTCCCACACGAAAAGGCATGCAATGGAGTGGGACTTAATCATCGTGGGTGGGGGAGCCGCTGGATTATGGGCGGCTGGAACGGCGGCTGCGCGAGGGTTGCGCGTCCTGGTGCTGGAGAAAAACAACAAGCCGGGGGTGAAAATACTGATTTCCGGTGGCACCCGCTGCAATATCACTCATCACTGTGACGTCGAGGGGATCCTTCAAGCGTTCGGCAACCAAGGCAGGTTCCTAAAGTCCGCTTTGTATCAGTTAACGCCAGACCAAGTGGTGCAAGAGATCGAACGGCTAGGTGTCGCTACCAAGTTTGAAGACACTGGTAAGGTCTTTCCCGTAAGTAATCATGCGATCGATGTTCGCGATGCTTTGGTGCGACGACTTGTTCAGCCTGGCGCGCAGCTGCGCAGCGGTGTAGCAGTGAGGGATGTGAGCCCATGCGCTGAGGGGGGGTGGCAGGTACAACTGGAAGGCGAATCGCTACGGACCAAGAAAATCATCCTTTCGACGGGCGGTTTATCCTATTCAGAATGCGGTACAACAGGAGACGGTTACGCGTGGGTGAAGAAACTTGGGCACACGGTGACGACTACTTATCCTGCGTTGACTCCCCTGGTCAGTCCGTCGCAATGGGTGCACGCGCTCAAGGGCATCACGTTGCCGGATGTTTCAGTCAGCGTCAGCAGCCGAGAATTGTCCAAACGGGAACCACGAATCACCAGCCGAGGCGGCTTTTTGTGGACTCATTTCGGATGTTCTGGCCCTGCGCCCATGAACGTGTCGCGATTTGTTTCGAGTCTTGCGGAGCCGCACAAAGCCACTTTACTGCTCGATCTGCTGCCCGACTTAAGCGAAAACGAAGTGACTCAACTGCTCGATGCCAGTCATGGCGGCAAAAAGAATGTTCAATCGGTGCTGCAGCAGCTAATTCCAAAAAACATGGCGCAGTGCTTGCTCGGTCGCGCGCAGGTAGAAGAAGGAGTTACACTAGCTGAGTTGCTTCGTAAGTCGCGAATGAGTTTGATCGAAGACCTGAAAAAGCTCAGCGTTCCACTTAGTGGAACGCGCGGTTACGCTAAAGCAGAAGTGACAATGGGCGGTGTGAAGACGCAAGAGGTCAATCCACAGACGATGGAAAGCCGATTGGCTCCAGGATTATTTCTTGCAGGCGAAATACTCGACGTGGATGGACCGATCGGTGGCTTCAATTTTCAAGCCGCATTCAGTACTGGAAACTTGGCGGCGCTGAACGCGTAAGTTAGATTACCAGACAGGGAGAATTGCCATGCGAATATTCAGTCCAAAGCTTTGGTGTATCTGCTTGCTGACCCTGTTTGACTTGAACATAGTTGGCGTTGTGCGAGCGGATCAAATGCCGCCCAAGGGACTGTACGTCGCAGGCTATTTGGATCAAACCAGCTATGCTCCAGGTGCGGAAGTAATGTTGCATCTGTCGTCGAATGCGGAAAAAACTGCAGTAAAAATCTCGCGATTGGGTCCAACTGCGGAAGTTGTTCTGGAGAAAGCGGACATCGCCGTGGCTGAGCACGTGATTCCGGACCGAGCATCGAGTCATGGTTGCAATTGGCCGATCGCCACGCAAGTGAAAATATCAGACCATTGGCGAAGCGGCTATTATCAGGTTCAGTTCAGCGTGCAGAAAGACGAGCAAAAAGCTGAATCGACTGCGTATTTCATCGTGCGTTCAGCCCAGCCCGGCGTGAGCTCAAAAGTCTTGCTGCAACTCTCCACGAACACCTACAACGCCTACACCAACTGGGGCGGACACAGCCTCTATGCTTTTCACGACCGCGACGGAGTGCAAGGGCATCGTGTATCTTTCAACCGCCCGCAGCAATCGCAATTCGAGAATTGGGAAGGGCCCTTTGTACGCTGGGCTGAGAGCAACGGCTATGTGCTTGACTACGCTGCGAACAGCGATTTGGAGTTTCATCCGGAGTTGCTGAAACAATATAAATTGGTGCTGAGCGTTGGGCACGACGAGTATTGGTCGACGCCCATGCGCGACAACTTAGAAAAATACATCGGCGATGGCGGCAATGTGGCTTTCTTCAGTGGCAATACGTGTTGCTGGCAAGTGCGTAGCGAAGAGAGTGGTCGCGCGCTCACTTGCTGGAAGCAATGGTTCAATGTCGATCCGATGTACCGCACAGACAAAGAGCACCTTTTGAGCACACTGTGGAGCCATCATCTAGTAAAGCGCCCGGAAAATCAGTTGACGGGCGTCGGGTTTTTGTGGGGCGGATATCATCGCAGTCATGGTCAACTCATGGACGGACCCGCGTCGTATGAAGTTCATCGACCCGATCATTGGCTTTTCGCGGAAACCCATTTGAAACGTGGCGATCGTTTCGGAGGCAAGGATACCATTGTCGGTTACGAATGCGATGGCTGCGAGATGAAATGGGTTGATGGTTTGCCCGAACCGACAGGCAAGGATGGTACGCCTAAGGATTTTGTAGTGCTAGGCAGTTGCCCAGCGCGATGGGCTCCGGACGATGCTTTTTTTTATGACCAATTTCCCAAAGACCGCGAAGGTGCTGCGGTGTTGGGCATCTATTCGCGAGGCGGCACGGTAATGACCACGGGCAGTACCGATTGGGCTCACGGTTTACGCGGCAAGGACCCTGCGGTCGAGCAGATCACTAGAAACGTGCTGGATAAGCTCGGGAAGTAATAAGGCTCGGGAAGTATTCGGTCGAGTCCCGGGTTAGTGGGCGCGCGGTTTCGCGGTTAGGAACTATATGACAAGTTGCTTGATATTGGTGCCGACGGCAGTCGAATTGCAGTACTTGCCGTTGCGTTTCCTGAGTGTGGTGGAACGTCACGGCGGTGCGATTGAGATTTGTGGATTCGGGCCGCTGGTGGCTGCGGCGCGCGCTGCGAGTTTGATCGCGAGCCATCAACCACAACAGGTGTTACTATGTGGCATCGCGGGATCGATCGGTCCACAGTTGACGGTCGCGAGTGCCTACCGATTTGGTGCTGTAGCCTGTTATGGTATCGGTGTTGGTAGCGGTGATTCGCATCGCTCGGCGGCGGCTATCGGTTGGCGCCAGTGGCCAGGCGACATAAGCGGTGACCCGTTAAGCCTGCCCATCGGTGACGTTATTGAACTAGCCAGCTGGCGCGGCGACGCTGAAGGCCCAAAGTTGTTGCTGACGGTGTGCGCTGCTTCACAGGACGACTCCGAAGTGGCATGGAAGCTGGCCGCGTATCCGCAGGCCGTGGCCGAAGACATGGAGGGGTTTGGTGTGGCTGCTGCTTGTCAACTCGCCAGTGTGCCGCTGAGCATTGTGCGCGGCATTAGCAATCGAGCCGGTGATCGTGAACGTCGCAACTGGAAGGTAGCCGAAGCGATGATCGCGGCGAGTGAATTAGTAGAGAATTTGGTGGCATTGTGACTCGCAAAATCCGGCTGGGTATATCAACTTGTCCGAACGATACTTTCGCCTTTCATGCTTTGATCAATCGCTTGGTCGACTGGCGTGGGCTTGAGTTTCAAATCGAATTGCTCGACATTCAAGAGCTGAATGAACGGCTATTTCGCGGGGATTTTGACGTAGCCAAAGCGAGCTTTCACGCAGCCTTGCGACTGGCGAATCGCATGCTAGTATTGCCTAGTGGATCGGCCCTCGGCTTCGGAGTCGGGCCACTTCTTTTGGCTACATCCCCGAATACGCGCCCGTTGTCGATCGAGCAAGTGGCACTCTGTCCGGGCGAACTGACCACAGCCGCGTTGCTATTTCATTTGTTCTATCCGCATACCGCACGCATAGAACATGTAATATTCTCCGAGATTATGCCTAGGTTGAGGGAGAATCTCGCTGATTTTGGTGTCTGCATTCACGAAGGCCGTTTTACTTGGCAAGCAGCGGGGCTGAGCCTAGTGGAAGATCTAGGAACGCGATGGGAATCCGAAACCCACTGCCCCCTGCCGCTGGGAGGCATTTTAGCGGCGGCTGAATTGGGCTTAGACCTTCTATCCACGGTGCAGAGGGTGATTCATGACTCGCTGCAGCATTCGCTTGCAAACCGCGACGGTGCGTTGCCGACGATGCGTAAATACGCTCAGGAGTTTGACGACCAAATCCTCATGCAACACGTAGATCTCTATGTAAACAAGTGGACAGTCGATCTTGGTGACGTGGGCCGCCAGTCTTTACGCGAGCTATCACACCGAGCGCAGTCTATCGGACTGGTCTCCCAGTCGATGCCAGCGCTGCGAGTCTTAGCCCAACTTCCCCAACTGGGTTTCTGAAAATTTTCTTTAAGCAATTTGTGTTGTAGATTCTTCCCACGGGTGCGTGTGGATGTGGTCTAAGGGTTTTCGACTTTCTGAATTGCGATGTAGTGGAAACGGCTATCCAC
>JANLQO010000134.1:0-8248 GCA_031367855.1 Planctomycetia bacterium
TGGTGGAATGTTGGGCATATGCATGTCCTAATCGCGGAATTCCAGCCCAAAAACTAGCACAGTACTCATTGATGCGGCTTCCCCGTGTCCCACCGTACCATTTCCATTCCTAATACAGTGCGATCCGACGCGTTCGGCAACCGCCTGGCTCGCAAGCCGCGAATTCGTCGCTGGGTTGGGCGCCGAGCTTGGCATGGGCTCCACAAGAGCCTCGCTAGCGCGACAGTAGCTAGGCTCGCCAGAGCGTGGACGGAGGAGATGGTAGCTACGCTCGCCCGAGCGTGGCCGGATGTTGAGAGTAGCTACGCTCGCCACAGCGTGGCCGGAGGTAAGAGCGTGGCCGGAGGTAGATGGGTGGCTCCCGGTAAAGCATTTCCGCCGCTCGCCTTACTCAAGATCTTATTGCTTTTTGTCATATTGCACTCCCTCAATACCGCTCGTTCGGTGAGTTTTCAATGAATAGCTACAGCCTTGATTACATCGATGATTTGTATGTTCAGTACATTCGAGATCCTGGAAGCGTGTCGCCTGGTTGGCGCAAGTACTTTGAAGAGTTTTCGCTAGCTGCAAATGCAAGCGTTCAAGCAGCCGACACGGGTGGCGTAGCTGTCGCACTTGCAGAGGACGATGAGATGCCGACTGCGCACGCGCGATCGATTCGCGACGAAGCGCTATGGCTAGCAAGAATGCAGGATCGGGTCGATCAGCTAGTACGCGAGTATCGCGTGCGCGGTCACTTGATGGCACAGTTGGATCCCTTGGGCATTCAGCGCGAACATCACCCTCCCGAGTTGGACCCCGAGTCGTATGGACTGAGCAATTCCGATCTGGAACGCCCATTTAGTTGTGAGAATCTACAATACGTCGACGGTCGTTCCTTGGGTGCCATACTCGCCAAATTGCGTGCCACCTACTGCCGCAGTATCGGTGCGCAATTCATGCACATTGACAATCGAACCATTCGGGATTGGTTGCAGCGGCGTATGGAGAGTTGCGAGAATCGATTGGATTTGTCGCGGGAAGTTCAAGTTCGGATTTATACGCGATTGGCTGATGCGGCGATCTTCGAAGAATTCGTTCGCAAGAAATTTGTGGGCGCGAAAACCTTTTCGCTGGAAGGTTCAGAGAGTCTCATTCCGTTGCTTGATCTGGCGCTTGAAAAAGCCGGTCAACACAACGTTTCGGGTGTAGTGCTAGCGATGGCCCACCGCGGTCGATTGAATGTGCTGGCAAACATTTTGGGCAAGCGCGCGCAGAGCATTTTTTGGTCCTTCGATGATCCCCGACCCGATATGCATCGCGGAACCGGCGATGTGCGTTATCACTTGGGCTACAGCAGCGACTGGACAACTTCAACGGGCGCGAAAGTTCACATCTCGTTATGCTTCAATCCAAGCCATTTGGAGTTCGTGAACACCGTCGCACAAGGGCGTTGTCGAGCGAAACAGGATCGTGTGAAGGACGAACGTCACGCTGAAACGATGACGATTTTAATTCACGGTGATGCCTCCTTTGCGGGTGAAGGCGTGGTTCAAGAGACGTTGAATATGAGCCAATTGCCAGGCTACACGACGGGCGGAACGTTGCACGTGATCATCAACAATCAAGTTGGCTTTACCACCGAATCGCACGAGGCACGCTCATGTACCTATGCGACGGACGTGGCCAAAATGTTGCAGATTCCGATCTTCCATGTAAATGGTGAAGACCCAGAAGCGGTCGCGCAAGTCGTGAATGTGGCGATGGACTTCCGGCGCGAATTCAAACGTGACGTCGTGATCGATATGTATGCTTACCGACGTTGGGGCCACAACGAGGGAGACGAGCCGCGATTTACTCAGCCGAGCATGTACAAAGTGATCGACGAACGCAAGAGTGTTCGCGAAAGTTACTTGGAGCGGCTGTTGGAAATGGGTGGCAAAATCACACGCCAAGAAGCTGACCGAATCGCTGAAGTCCGTCAGAACAAACTAGAACGCGAATTCGAAGCGGCTCAGAAAGAGCAATACGTCTCAGATCTACAGACGCTAGGTGGGCATTGGTCAGGTTACTTCGGCGGCCCCGAGCCAACCGGCGACAACCCCGTTACTGCCTTGACACAAGAAACTGCGGTTGGACTGTTAAAGAAACTTTCGACGATTCCAGCTGACTTCAACTTGAATCGCAAGCTCGTCAAGTTCTTGAAAGATCGCGCCGATATGGCCGCCGGCCAGAAGTCGTTGGATTGGGCCAGCGGCGAAGCACTTGCCATCGGCAGTTTGCTGACGGAGGGTCATCCCGTTCGATTCAGCGGCCAGGATTGCGAGCGCGGCACGTTTAGCCAACGGCATGCTGTGCTGCATGACGTGATTACAAACCAATTGCACACGCCGCTCAAGTTGCTCGACCCGAATCAAGCGCGGCTGGATATCATTAATAGCCCATTGTGCGAAGCCGGTGTGTTAGGTTTTGAATATGGTTATTCGCTCGATTGTCCCGAAGGTTTGGTGGTCTGGGAAGCGCAGTTCGGCGACTTTTGGAACGTCGCGCAGGTGATCGTCGATCAATTTATTGCCAGCGCCGAGGACAAATGGGGACGACTCAGTCATTTGACCATGCTGCTGCCTCACGGTTTCGAAGGCCAAGGACCAGAACATTGCAGCGCGCGGCTGGAACGATTCTTGTTGTTGACCGCCGAAGACAATCTGCAAGTCACTCAACCATCGACACCCGCGCAGTATTTCCACCTGCTGCGGCAACAAGTAAAACGACGCTGGAGCAAGCCGCTGGTGGTGCTGACTCCGAAGAGTCTGTTGCGCCATGCGACCTGCGTTTCACCGTTAGCGGACTTCACAGCGGGCGCATTTAGGAAGATCCTGCCTGATGAAAGGCAAAAACCGGTTCGCACAGATCGCGTGTTGATGTGCAGCGGGAAAATTTATTACGAATTGGCTGAGAAGCGCGAGGCTTTGCAGGCGCAGAATGTTGCGATCATCCGCATCGAACAGTTCTATCCACTTGCCGCGAGCGCATTGCTGGGTGCCCTCGAATCCTACACGCCGGGAACAGATCTGGTTTGGGTTCAAGACGAACCAACCAACATGGGCGGCTGGCAATTCATGAAGATCCGTTTTGGCGATGTGCTGGCGGACAATAAATCCAAGCTGCGTTTGCTCTCGCGTGTCGAATCAGCTAGTCCTTCGACCGGTTCGCTGAGCGCCCATAAACTGGAGCAGCAGGAATTGATCGATTCCGCGTTCGCTGGACTGTAGTTGGCGAGCAATGTTTCCAATCCTTCCAAAAACTCCGCAGCTAGGAACTGACAACCGCTGACAAAATCGCTAATCTGTATAGGCCCCCAGGCTATTTGTTATCGAGTGTGTGCGTTCCCTGTTGGAATTACGTCGAATGTTCGACGCCCGCGAGCCAATTCTGTCGAGTGATTTACAAGGTTGTAGCGTCCATGTTTGAGGTCAAAGTTCCATCTGTCGGTGAGTCGATCACAGAAGTCCAAATCTCGCAATGGCTGAAGCAAGAAGGCGCCTGGGTCGCTAAGGACGAGAATATTGTCGAACTCGAAACAGAAAAGGCTTCCGTGCAAATTCCCGCGCCCATTGCTGGCTACGTTCGCAACATTCGCAAAAAAAACGAAGAGTTTGCCAATGTGGGCGACGTAGTTTGTGAACTCGAAGCGGCTGATGCACCAGCGGCAACAGCCAATCAAGCTGGAAGTTCGCCCCAAAACGCTGCTATGGCAGCACCCGTTACGGTCGATGCAGCTCGCGTCATGCCTGCCGCACAGCGAATGATGAGCGACAACAATATCAGTGCCAGCCAAGTTCAAGCGACCGGTCCTGGAGGCCGCATTCTCAAAGAGGATGTGCAACGAGCCAGCGAGTCTACCCAATCAGCGATGTCCGCTCCCGCGTCGACCCCGGCAATTCGACCGAAACAGGTTCCAACACTGGAGACGAACGCAGCTCACACCGCGATGACTGCCACCCCAGGCAATAATCGCATGGAAGAGATCAAACCGCTCAGCATGATTCGTCGCACGATCGCCGCGAGACTTGTGCAAGCTCAACACTCGGCGGCGCTGCTGACCACTTTCAACGAAGTCGACATGGCACCCGTCATGGACTTGCGCAAGAAATATCGCGATGCATTTCAAGAACGGCATGGCGTGAAACTCGGTTTCATGTCGTTCTTTGCCAAGGCGAGCGTCGAGGCGCTGCGAAGATTCCCAACGGTGAACGCCGAGGTTCGTGGCAACAACATTGTCTATCGGCATTACAACGATATCGGTATCGCTATTGGTGGCGGTAAGGGCTTGGTTGTGCCCGTGCTTCGCAACGTCGAACGCATGAGCTTTGCGGAAGTCGAGCGCTCGATCGGCGAGTACGCTGGGCGGGCGATGGAAAATCGATTGATGCCCGAAGACCTCGAAGGCGGGACATTCACGATTAGCAACGGCGGCGTGTACGGTTCAATGCTCAGCACACCGATCGTTAATCCTCCGCAGAGCGCGATCTTGGGTTTGCACGCGATTCAAGATCGTCCTATGGCTCGCAACGGCCAAGTAGTGATTCTCCCGATGATGTATCTTGCATTGACCTACGATCATCGCATTATCGATGGTCGTGAAGCAGTCAGCTTCTTGAAGACAATCAAAGAGATCATCGAAGATCCGACTCGTTTGTTCCTCGAAGTGTAGGCTTACAGTGGGGTAAGCATCCTGCTTGCCAGACTAGTGAGGTAAGCATCCTGCTTGCCAGACTAGTGAGGTAAGCATCCTGCTTGCCAGTCTAGTGAGGTAAGCATCTTGCTTGCCTCAGAGAAATCAAAACTGCAAACGCAAGCTGGCAGCGTACGCCACAAAACGGCATAAGTTAACCCCCATGACGCAACCTGATCCGCATGTAGTCTGGCACGCCCATACAGTTGACCGCGCGAGCCGTCAGCAGAGGCTGGGGCATAACGGTGGCGTGGTATGGTTTACCGGACTAAGTGGTTCGGGTAAAAGCACGATCGCCAACGCAGTCGACCAGCTGCTTTACGAACGTGGAGTACACACTTTTTTGCTTGATGGCGATAACATTCGTCATGGGCTCTGTGCGGGCCCAAATCTGCTCTGCGAAGAGCATGGGGCAGATTTCGCTCAGCGTTTCGGACTGGGCTTTGGCCCACTGGATCGCGAAGAGAACATTCGCCGCATCGGTGCCGTCGCGCAGTTGTTAGTCTCCGCAGGTCTCGTCACCTTAACCGCGTTTGTTAGTCCCTACCGCCTCGATCGCGACCGTGTTCGCAAGTGGGTTGAGAAGCACGGCCAGCCCGGCGATTTTATCGAAGTCTTCGTAGACGCTCCACTGGAAGTCTGCGAGCGCCGTGATCCGAAGGGGCTTTACAAACTCGCGCGTGAAGGCAAAATTCCGAACTTTACTGGCATCAGCGATCCCTATGAAGCGCCTACTTCGCCCGAATTGCATCTCAGAGCGGGCAATCAAACGCCTGCGCAGTTGGCCGGACAGGTTGTAGCAGAGCTCGTTCGCTGGCGGGTCATATCTGCTATCTAGAGAGTGCTCTTACAAAATTTAACTTTGTTGACTAAATTAAAACGCCCGTGAAAGCGTTAATTATCCAAGTGCTCACATCACGCATGGGGCCGGTTAGGCCGGCGGTGATAATCAGGAGTACACTACCTAGAATCGGATCGCTGTAGACGGATGCAAATGGTCCTTTGTCCAGCCGATTGATGAGTCCGAGTTGCTGATTCACTTTCTGCATGCAATCATTGAAACTCTCTCGGGAGGCTGGGTCCAATGTCTGGCAATTGCCAAGCAAATCACTTTGTTGCCTCTCGATTAGGCCGGTGACATCATAGCGCAGGCGTCTCGCTTCCCAACGCATCACAATGGCGGCAAGAATGGACATGAGCATCGGAGTCATCAGCGCAGCATACCAAACGCGCGGAATTCCCCACGAATCGAGCAACGGTAATCTGGCAACGGCCAACAGGATCGTAAGCGCTGCGGGTGCCATAAGCGTGTAGCTTGAACGTTCGCCTTCTTGCATCGCGTGGAAGAGTCGCAGGCGATAAAATGCAGAGTCTTGTAGCAGTTTTTGAATTCGTGAAACCACGTCTGGTCCCTGGTTTTCTTCGTCCGAATCGCGCAGTCTCTTAGCCTCCTCGGCAATCTCTTTGCGGGCTTTCAGGATGCTTACCGCTGACATCGAAGCGAGTAGAAAGAGCGAAACTGCGGCGATCCAAAGCGAAATCGCTGCGGATGAACGTGTAATAAACCCACGAGCGGGCGGTTCGTCTACCCAAGTGAATCCAAGTGCCGCGAAAATTGCCAAAAACAATAAACCTGCTAACAATGCGCCTTTGGAAAACAATTTCTTATCGAGGTCTCGCCAGAGCCTCATCACAAGTGCACTGCTCACGATCGTCACTAAATGAAACATCGCAACCGAAGGCCAGATGCTAGTGGATTCGAGTAAGGTGATCTTCTCACCGTCGTCAGAAATATCACTGGCCCACGCGATGAAGAAACCAACAAGAGTCAGCGTCGCGATGCATACGAACCAAATAGTTTGCGCGTCTTTGGGATGTCGCTTCTTGATAATAGGTTCTTGAACGGTTTCGCTTGATCCCGCAGGTTCCGTCAAGCGGCCCCATTTGCCATGCATTATTTTAAATTGCAGACCGAAGAACTCCCTTACTGCCACCAGCGTGTCATACGCCTCGCGAAGCGCACTCGACAAGCCGCTTGAAAACGCTCGCACCACTAACGTGATTCCCAATAGAATCGTGCCGAACAAGATGATTCGCAACAGAAATGCAAAATTTCCGGAAACCGAAGGACGGACTTTAGGTTGTCGGATGCTGAACGTATCGGGCAACCGATCATTAGATAATTGAATGGGACCCGAATTGCCAATCTCGAATAGCAGTGGCCTAATTGTATTCGTGTCGGAGGACGTATTGGATCGACCACAGATGTCGAAAAGATCCTGTTTTATTCTATCTCCTTCTTCGACGAAAAAGTTCGTATCCGAGAAGGACTGGTTGGGATCTGCGAAGCATCGCATGGCAATCAAGGTGGCTAGAAATGTCGAGGTTTGGTAGCCGTCGCGAAAGCTAGGCATGTCTTCCGAAACCCATTTGCTGTGGCAATGCAAGCCGAAATGGCTGGCCACCAACAGGTTTCGACACGATCGCAGGTTCTGAGGCTGCGAATAGCGAGCCTCCAGCTCGGTCGTGAAAAACGCCGCAGTAGGAAAAATGCTCCGCGCCGCCTGAAAGATCCGCAATTTGTCGTTATCTTGCGTTCCAAATACTCCCACCGCAGAAACCGATTCCGCAGAGGTATTGCGAAGATTAGCCAGCGTTCGGTCCAGATAGTCCGTGATTTGATTGTCGGTAGCTGTAAAGTCGGACACGCCGCGCAGATACGGAATCACCACCAAGTTGCTACCGTCGGATTTGAACTCCGTTTTCAGTCCCTCAATATATTTTTGAGAGCTGGCTTCAACAAACAACACCGTTCGCGAATTTGAGTTTTCTAGACCTCGTCCGCGCAATGCAAGCTCGCGATGAAGCAAGTTAGTCAGCTGGGAATCGGTGCCGATGGTGTGAACTAAGCGAATTTTTTCGGTGCCGCCAAACTCGATGAATAACTGATTGGGTTTGAGGCTCGTTTTTGTGGCCGTACACACGCTGTTGAATATCGCGGCACCGTATCGCCACTGCTTAACAAACTCAAGCGTTGTGCGATGAGCCGGATCGGGCGCTGAACTTCTCGCTTCCCCGGCCTCATCGACAATCCGGCTCAGCGTGTTGGAAGAATTGGGGCCACAGAGCACAAACCCTGCTCGGCAGATAATAGGATCCAGCGGTTTCAAAAAGCTGCTGGTGAGCTGAGCGACGCTGTGCATTGGAAAATGTCCAAGATGTTCGTCTCGAATCCAGGCTACTAAAACGGCGTCGCCGTCCGGCTTGGTGTAGAGTTTGAGAGGCACATCAATCGATAACGTCGTGTGCGTTGAAGCCGTATGAAAATAATCGTAAGTCGCTTGAAAGTAGGTCATGCGATCCGGGAAACTCATCGAAAACCCACTGGCTGCCAAGGCAAGCTCGACCGCATGTCGATGTCGTCGGAGAGACTCGACTCCGTCGACTGAATGCGAACCTCTGTCAACTTTCGGTACCACCAGCAATTTTCCATATTTGCCGATTAGATTCTTGTTAATGTCAGTGATGGCGGGA
>JANLQO010000564.1:0-4467 GCA_031367855.1 Planctomycetia bacterium
TCCGGGACGCGATCATAACGGTTACGCGCTGTGCATGTGGATGGCTGGTGGGGGTATCAAAGGAGGAGCAACCGTCGGACAGACGGACGAATTCAGTCTGAGATCGATCGGTGAGGGAATCCACATTCGCGACGTACACGCTACTTTGCTGGATTTAATGGGACTGGATGATAACGAACTCACTTGGTTGCACGCCGGACGGCTCCGCAGACTTACAGATATTGGTGGCCAGGTGTTGAGTCAGATTATTGCCTAACAAAGTTGTAGGGTGGGTCATACGACGACAGCCGTCCAGAGCCACCATCTGCTTGGATCGGAAGCCAAATGTAAGTAGTGGGTCAGCTCCGCTGTCGCTCCTCGACCCACCCTAAAAGAATCCATGTTTTTAGGGCTCATTCGCGAAAAGTGGCGCTGTCCAAATAGGACAACGGGCGCGACAGTGTCTTGATGTCGATCACGATCAAGCGCTTAGTTGGTTGGAACTGAGAAGAATCCACCTCCAAATCCGCCGCCCATACCGCCCATGCCGCCTTTCTCAACATCACCGTGCTCGATACGCCTCAATATCTCCGGGATCTGGTCGTGCAGCTCACGCGTTTGCAGAATCACTAACACCGAATAGGGAATTGCAGTCAACGTTGCATCGCCGGATTTCGACGCTCCCGAGACCGGCAAGCCGCTCCACGATTTGAGTTTTCGAATTGTTCCTGCGGCATTGGGATTCGCAGACTTCCACGAGTCTTTTTGGATGAGTTCAGGTAGCATCGCCTCCAAATCGTCTGCTACAGTACTTGGCATCCGATAGTAGCGATTGATCAACGTCTTGGGATCCGAATCTGGACGAACACGACGCTTGGAGGCTCGCAGCGCCGTCCGATAATTTTCGAGCAGAACTAAGACACTATCTAGGCGCTGTTCGGTTTGATGCACAACCATCGTTCCTGGCATCGGAAACTCGATGTACCCCGGAGCGCCCTCCCAACTTTCGGGATCCGTTTGGCTTTGAATTGCATCTTGCAGAGAGACTGATTCGTTTTCGTTTTGGCAAAGATCACGAACGTCGAAAACGCAAGTCCTCGCCTGCTGCTCAACACGTTTCTGCGTCGTAACCCACAGTGCGCCATCGCTGATTTTCCAGGCTAGTCCATAGGAGGGTAACATCAAATCCAAGACGCTGCGAAGCGTCTGTTCGGTGAACTCGAAAGTCACCGGCAAGCGGACCGGGATATTGGCGGCAGACAGCGACTGACCATCGACTCGGATATCGACATCGCACAGCGCCTTCAATTCTTCGACGGCAGCGATCAACGGTTTTTCATGAAATTGAACGGTCACGTTCTTTTCCAGCGATTGACGAATCGCCGCATGAATGGGCGCATCATCGATCATCGTTCGGCGTCCATGCTTGCGCAATGCAGCTAGTAAGCCCGTTACGCGCCGATGATTTTCGTAAGACTGACGCACGAACAGCACATCACCCAATACAACGATCCCGCCAGTCCCACCAGCATCATCCCACGATTGCGGATCGATCGAGTTCACGATCGTTGTTCGAAGCGTTTCAGCTACATAGTTGGCGTCAAATAGATCTCCTACGTTGTATTGCGCCGTACTTAAATGTGAAACATCCTGAACCGAGGTTAAGTGTATTTGATTGTTCTTGAGATGCCACGTCACACCTATCACGCGAAGTCGATCGAGCAACAGATAGACCGGCGAGTCCTTGAGCTCGTCATGAACCGGTTCGCTAGGCAGGATTTGAGCGGCGTTCAATGACTGACGATCCATGGATACATTCATTCCAGTTTGCTGTTGGATCCACTTCGCAACGTCGACTAAGGCCGTATCCTCAAAGCGAATGGTTGCATTTGCCGCCAAGCGTTGCGGAACAGCTATGGCTGGATCAATTGCCTTCGGTTCGTCCGCGATGACGATGGCTACGGCCGGAGGATCTTGCGCTCGCGTAGGCGATGTCAACATATTGATTGCCGTCAATGAGCAAAGGCAGAGCATGCGATAATTCATGATTAAGTCTCGTCAGCACGTAGATAAAGATGCATCGCTGGCAATTGATTTAGAAAAGCTGGTCTTGGCGTTGCCTCAAGTGGGGTCGGACCCTCGCCGGCATGCTCGGCAATACCCAAGGGTTCAGCCCCCTTTTTAGTGAAGCTCAGCAAAAAGCGGACCATTCGATAAATCGTGAGTAATGAACGGCCATCGCTATTAGAGCGGTGCATATTCGCAGCGTCTTGCTACAAGCTGTTGCAAAATGCAATAAAGCAAAAACTACTTTGCATTGAGAACCTGTAACAGCCGGCACGCTTCTCCGCTTGGTAATTCATAGGACTTGAAAGTCCCGTGAACAACCGAAGTCAGTCGTAGGAGCAATAGCCATGTCAGCACTCATAACTGTAGCCATTTTGATTGTGGTGTATCTACTAGCCCAAGAGTCTCTTCGTCGAAGACATCTGCGCTTCATGTGGGCTCTGTTTGGACTTTTACCACTGGCATTGACCTCGTATTGGATCCATACGAATGAACTTGACCTATTCCTATGGATCAAGATCTACAGCGTCATGCTCTGCATTTGCTGGGGCAGTTGGCTACGCTTTACTGAGCATGGTAAAAACCCCTGGTTTCTACGGACCATCCCATTGCTGCTGGCTGCAAACATCTTGGAAGCGACGACCATGGATTTTCTGAACACGGGCTGGGCCCACGGTCTAAATGCATTGTCGGGCGCGCTGTTAATCGTTTCCATGCCTCATGGCGCAAGTCGAAGTCGAATCGATCATGCCAGCCGCTATTGTGATCTGCGATTCAACGTTTCGTTCCCCTGGATCATTGGATACACCCTTTGGAACTGGACCTTCGTGTATCTCAACTACTCAAGTATCAGCGGGCATCACACGGCAGTCCTGGCCGCTGCTCTGATTGTCGCGATAGGCGATCCGCAACGATGGCTGCAGGTCCGCGCCGCGACTTTAGGACTAAGTTTACTGTTAACGGCTACAAACTATTCCGGAATGCTTGCGGTGATCGATACCACGAGTTGGTATGACGCGAAAATTGCGATGGCTGCTGCATTAATTGTCTTCAGCTGGATGATCGTCCATCTGGGGCTTAACTTAGCTGACAACACGCGCTACTTCGCTGCACGAGCATATTGAACCGGTAGAATTTCATGGGCTCCTTCGGCGCCTAATCGTTTGGCTGCGTGGTAGGGCCAGTAGGGATCGCGAAGCATCTCGCGTCCGAGTGTGACGATGTCGACTTGACCGATGTGGATGGCGGCTTCAGCTTGGACTGGCTCTGTAATCATCCAGCTTGCCGTCGTCGGAATCTGAGCTTCCGCGCGAATGCGGCCCGCGAAGGGCAACATCATGCCAGGCCCCCATGGGATTGCCGATATATCCGGCGTTACGAACCCCTGGCTCACATCCAGAAGGTCTAGCCCCGCTGTTTTCAGTCGACGAGTTAATTCTATCGACTCATCCAGCGTCACTCCGCCGTCAATCCAGTCGGTGACGGAGAGTCGAACTGTCAACGGCAACCGTTCCGGCCAGACTTCTCGAACGGCGTCAAATGTCTCCAACAAGAATCGAATGCGGTTAGCGAAGCTTCCACCATATTGATCCGTTCGTTTGTTTGCCAGTGGAGAGTAAAACTCGTGGGCCAGATATCCGTGCGCGAAATGTATTTGCAGCCATTCGAAACCGGCAGCGAGCGACCGCCGTGTCGCCTCAGCAAAAGCCTTCTTGACACGTGCAATGTCATCGCAGCTCATCTCTTGAGGCACCTTGGGCAGATTGCCTCCAAAAGCCAGTGCCGACGGTGCGATTGTATCCCAGCCGCCCCGATTCGAAGCGATATGATTGTCGCCTTCCCAGGGCTTGTTCGCACTGGCCTTCCGCCCTGCATGGGCAAGTTGAATTCCCGGCAATGCTCCTTGCAGCTTCATAAACCGCGCGATCTTGGCGAACGGCTCGATATGTTTGTCCGTGTAAATTCCGCTATCGGCGGGGCTAATGCGACCTTCAGGTGACACTGCGGTCGCCTCGACGATCACCAGCCCCGCGCCGCCCACCGCCCGCGATCCCAGATGAACCAGGTGCCAGTCATTTGGAAAACCGTCGTCCGACGAATACTGGCACATCGGCGAGACAGCGATGCGATTTCGTAGCGTCACGTCTTTCAATTTGAATGCTTCAAATAGCTTCATTCTGCTTCTCGCGTATTCTGGACCCAAAGAATGGTGGACTCATGCATGATGGAATTCATCTCCTGGGTCATTGCTGCGTTGGTTGGGTTGGTCAGCGGAGTATCCACTGAGTGGTAATGGAAATGGAATCCGAGCCTAAGCATCAGCACCGATACGCACCACAAGCTTGCCGAAGTTTTTCCCTTCGAGCAGGCCGATAAATGCTCCAGCCGCGTTTTCGAGTCCGTCGACAACGTCCTCGATGT
>JANLQO010000151.1:0-10345 GCA_031367855.1 Planctomycetia bacterium
GCGCGAGCTGCGGCAGAAATCTTCGGCCAGCGCAAGAATCAGTCGCGAGTTGGCGGGCTTGGACACTAAAAAAGCGGAAGCGGAGTTTCTGGAGTACACGCAAGCCAGTGAAGCGGACGACGAATTCGATGCGCTGATTGGGTTAGCCAAGAAAGAAACAGCTACGCAGACGCCGCAAAAAGATACTCCGATTCCGGAAGCTTAGAGCCTGAGCGCCTAAGTCGGCGCACGCCCGGGCCCTATTGATGGTGCGGCAAGGTGGCTGCGAGGTGCGTTTAATATAGCGGAGTTTCAGAGCGGGTTCCCTCACTAACGCATGCGGGTTAGTGAGGTCAGTCGATTTCAGAACTTACGCGTTGGGTTACTTTTGCGATTAAATGGGAGTAAATCAGATGAAACGATGGATTACTTTGCGTGCGCTTGCGAGTGCTTCGGTCGTGGCGGCTTGCTGGATCGCGGTTGCTGGATGTGAGCCGTCGAAGAGCCAACCGGGCAAGGGAGCGGTCGCTGCGTCGAGCGGTGGAAAGCCTCCCGTGTTTTCGTTGGCTTGGAGCGAGTATCCGTCTTGGAGCGTGTTTGGCGTCGCGGATAAGGAAGGTCTACTGGACGGTAAAGAAGGTGCGTTAGGGACGATCGAGAAGAAGTGGAACGTAGACATCGTTCTTAACTACGCTGAATACGATCCGTGCCTCTCAATGTATGGATCGAACACGACCGATGCCGTTTGCATTACCAACATCGATATCCTTTCGCCCAGCTTGAAACGAGCTTCGGTAGCGATCATGCCAACCTCCACCAGCGTCGGCGGTGATGCTTGCATTGCCGTGGGCATCGAAAGCGTCGAATCGCTCAAAGGCAAGAATACTTGGGGTCTTGAGAAATCCGTTTCGCAATTCGCTTTTGAACGCGCACTGATTTCGAAAGGGCTGAACCCAAAGGACTTCCCATTCAAGAATCAAGACCCAGCGGTTGCGGCTACTGGAATGCAGGCCTCTCAGGCCGATTTTGAGTCCATCATGGTTTGGAACCCGTTTGCACTGCAGACTTTGCGTTCAAGGAAAGAAGCCAAAGTGCTCTTCGATTCGTCGAGCATTCCGGAAGAGATCATCGACATGGTCGTGGTGGGTAAGGAAGCGCTGGCGCGTCCTGGAGGCAAACGCTTCGCATACGCGGTCCTTGATTCGTTTTACGAAGTCAGCAAATTGATTGCCGATCCGAAGACTCAAAGCAAGACCCTGGTGGCGCTCGGAGAGCAATTCAGTAAGTTGACCGCTGAGGATATGAAGTTGGTTTTGACACAGACTAAGTTCTACGATTCGGCTGACAAAGCTCTGGCACTATTCAACGGCGACAAATTCCGTAAAGAAACGATGCCGATGGTAGCGAAATTTTGTGTCGAACACGAAATGTGCGAAACTGAACCAGCCTTTGGCTTTGGCGACTCTGGTAAGCAGTTGAATTTCGATCCGCAGTTCTTGAATGGGCTGAAGGATGGAGTTACGCCTGATCAGGTACAGTAAGTGGTGAGAATCACCAAGGCAATCGCGTCTTGCTGGAGTGCAGGCTTAAGTCGCCCCATGAAGTTCGTCGCGAGTTTACGGCTCAGGCCCGCCCTCCAACAAATCCGCGAACTGCATTTGCGCAGCGGTATCCTTTCATTGAGTTGAGGCGCGAAATGATTCGTCGGCCGATTCCGACTTGGTTGGTCTACACGCTGGGCGTGACGGGTGTAGTAGTCGTTTTGGCGATCTACGCGGCACTGTCGATTCGGCAGACACGTATCAATCCAGATCAAAACATCTTCCCCGGTATACAGGCATTCGGCGAGGGCTTTGTCGAGATTACCAAGGCGCGCGGTGGCGAAAACAACCCCAAGCCGAGTTGGTTGAATGTGGATCTGCGGGCCACCTATTGGCGACTGTTTCTGGGGCTGTCGTCGGGCGTTTTGCTGTCCGTGGTTGTCGGCATCATGATGGGTTCCTATACCTTTATCGAAGCTCTGCTGAATCCGATTATCACTTTCTTTGCCAAAATTCCACCGACAGCCATGTTGGCGATTTACTTGGTTGCGTTTGGTATCCATCTCAAGATGTACGTCGCTATGATCGCTTTTGGTGTGTTCTTTACGATGGCTCAATCGATCTATCAAGCGGTCAAGAAAGACGTGGCCTCGGATCACATCGACAAGGCTTATACGCTAGGTGCGTCAGAGTTCGAAGTGATTTTCGAAGTCATCTGGCGGCAAGTGTTACCGCGCGTGCTTGAGAACCTGCGACTACAGATTGGACCGGCCATGGTGTTTCTCATTGCCGCCGAGTGGGCCTTCGCTGGAGAGGGATTGGGGTACACCATCAAGCAACAGCAAAAATTGCAGAACATGCATGTGGTGTATATCTACCTGGCGATTCTTGGTTCCTCAGGTTTGTTCTTTGATTGGCTGCTGGTTCAGGCTCGTCGTCGTCTCTGCCCTTGGTTCGGAGAATAGTCATGAATAATCAGATTGCAGACGGTGAACTGGCGGTCGAGATCAAGGGTGTGTCGCATTGCTTCGGGCAACAACGGGTTCTCAATGATATCAACCTGAAAATCACTGCGGGTCAAATCGTAGCGTTGGTGGGGCCAAGCGGGTGCGGTAAGAGCACTTTGCTGAAGGCGATCCTGGGTACGAACCCTCCCAGCGAAGGAGAAATCATTGTCGATGGTAAAGTAATCGATGCGCCCTGCCGGAATGTTGGGATCGTTTATCAGCATTACGGCTTGTTCGATTTTCTAACGGCGGAGTCAAACGTTGCTTTTGGACTCAAATTGGATTCAACCTCGCTGGCGTTTCGCACACTGATGTTCCCAAAGTGGCTGCAACTGCGAAAACAACACTTGCAGCAATCGCGCGCGTATTTGAATCGCGTGGGGCTTGAGGCATCGGCGGAGAAGTACCCAGCGCAGCTTTCTGGAGGCATGCGGCAGCGGGTGGCGATCGCGCAGTCGTTGATTCTAAAGCCGAAGTTATTGTTGCTTGACGAACCATTTGGGGCGCTCGATGAGGCGACGCGCGAAAGTTTGCAGATGATGCTACTGGGGTTTTATCAGGAAAATCTGCAAGCCAAAGCGGCGGGTCGGACGCCTGAATACACGATTTTGATTGTAACACATGAACTGAATGAAGCGATTTACGTGGCCAATCGCGTGATCGGTCTATCGCGTTTTCACGATCTGGCTGATCGCGGGGCGATGATCGTCTACGACCGCCCCTGTCCTGTATTTCAGCCCAATGAGCCGAAGGATTTGGAGAAATTTGTGGCTCAGCGCGAGGAATTACGTAGAGCCGTTTTCGACCCGGCTTATGTCAAGCACTACAGCAAATACGTATCCTTCTGGAGCGAAGTGGCTGCCCAGGAGGCGGCAGTAGCGGGGATTCGTTAAACTCGAGTTACCGTGCGTCGGTCGAGTGTCTACAATAACTTGTTTGCGCTTTGCTTTGTCGAAAAAATCGCGTTTTTATGTCTGCAGCATCTATCCATCCGATCGTTCCGCTCGAAGCCGACCGACGCCCCGTGGCTGTCATCGATATCGGTGCGACAAGTATTCGCATGGCAATTGCCGAGATCGACGCTCAGGGACAGATTCACGAACTTGAGAGTGTTTCGCAAGGCGTAACCTTAGGCAAAGACACGTTTACCCAGCGCCGCATCCGCAAGACGTCGATCGAGGATTGCGTCCGAGTTCTCAAGAGTTACCGCCGCTTGCTTAACGAGTACGGTATTACCAAGCCCGAACAAATGCGAATCGTGGCGACCAGCGCGGTCCGCGAAGCCATCAATCGACTGGCGTTTTTAGATCGCGTGTTCATTGCGACAGGTATGCAAGTTGATCCGCTCGACGAGGCCGAGGTCAATCGCATTACCTATATGGGCATTCAGCCACTCTTGCAGTCCAGTCCCAAGCTGGCCAGTAGTCGGTCAGTAGTGATTGAAGTGGGTGGCGGTAGCACGGAAGTGCTGGTAGTGCGCAGTGGCAACGTGTTGCTCTCGCATACCTATCGTCTTGGTTCGTTGCGATTGCTGGAGACATTGGAGAAGTTCGACGCTCCGCTCACCAAGCAGCGCGCGATCATGGAGAACCAGATTGAGCGCGTAGTGGCACAAATAGTGGCACAAATTCGCGAACATGTGCCCAACGATTCACCGCTGGAGATGGTGGCGATCGGCGGCGACGTACGGTTTGCTGCCGCGAACTTGATTGAGAACTTTGATAAGCAATCATTGGCAACGCTGTCGGTCGAGGCACTGAATACCTTCACGCGACAAGTGTTGAGGATGAGCGAAGATGAGATCGTGCAGCGTTTTGGCATGAGCTTTCAGGATGCCGAGACCGTCGCGCCGGCGCTGCTGTGTTATCTGCTGCTGGCTCGGAGTTTTGAACAGACCGATATTTCGGTCGCGGACACCAACCTGCGCGACGGCTTGTTGCAGGACCTGGCGATTCGCGATATTTGGACGGCTGATTTTCGTAGCCAGATTGTTCGATCCGCAATCAGTTTGGGGCGACGGTTCGATTTCGACGAAAAGCATGCGCGGCAAGTAGCCACCTTGTCACGCAAATTATTCACCGACTTGCAGGCAGAGCATCAACTAGAACCACGCATGGAACTGCTGCTGTATTTAGCGGCGTTGCTGCATGAGATTGGTTTGTACATCAATGTGCGGAGCAATCATAAACATGCTATGTACTTGATTCGCAACAGCGAGTTGTTCGGTTTGAGCAGGAAAGACGTCCTGCTAGTCGCGCTCGTAGCGAGGTATCATCGACGCAGTAGTCCATTGCCGCAGCACGAGGGCTACGCCAACTTGGATCGCACCGATCGGGTGGGGGTGTCAAAGCTGGCCGCGATTTTGCGTTTGGCGATCGCCTTGGACGATTCGCGCAGTCAGCGGATCAATGACATTCAATGCCGACAAGAAAACAAGCGGCTGATTATTACGCCCAGCGGCGTTGAAGACGTTTCACTGGAACAACTGGCCTTGCGCCAAAGTGGCACGCTGTTTGAAGAAGTGTATGGGATGCCAGTGCAGATTCGGTCCTCGCGCCGTGTTCGCTAGCCGTTGAGTTTCTAGCCAAAGAGTAAACAACATGAAGCGTTTTCTTCACAATCAGGCGTCGAATGGGCGGCTTGCTATGACGGCCAATCTCTTATTGGTAACGATGCTGGTGACAGCCAGCCTTGGCCAGGATTCGGTGCCTACCGATATTAGCCCGGAGGCTATCGCAATTGCCGATCGGATCAACACAGACGCCTTGCATGGCAATCTGCGTTTTTTAGCCGACGATCTACTTGAGGGCCGAGGACCTGGATCAAAAGGTGACTTGATAGCTCAGCTCTATCTAGAATCGCAATTTCAACGGATGGGGCTTGCACCACTCGCCTCCCTGAAATCTTATCGACAACCTTTTCCAATGCTGGGACTTACCTCCAGCCCCGCAAAGACTTGGTCGATCGGTTCCGTTGGCAAGGGAGATGCTCCGGTCGAGTTTCAGTTCTTCAAGGACTACATTGCGGTGGCCGGTCACCCAAAAGCAAAAATCAAAATCAACGATGCAGAAATCGTCTTTGTGGGTTATGGCATACAAGCTCCGGAGTATGAATGGGACGATTTCAAAGGCAAGGATCTGAAAGGCAAGATCCTGCTGATGATGAACAATGATCCGGAATCGGATGCAAAGTTGTTTGCCGGTGCAAGGCGTCTTTACTACGGGCGGTGGGACTACAAATTCGAAAGTGCTGCGAAGCAAGGCGCCGCGGGCGCAATCATCATTCACACCACTCCGTCCGCTGGATATCCGTTCAAGGTGATTGAAACGTCCTGGACGGGTGAACAGTTTGAACTGCAGGACAACGCCGGGCCGAGACTGGATATGAAAGCTTGGATGACGAACGATGCCACCGCCAGGCTGGTTGTACGCGCGGGCTTCAACTTGGACGGCCTCCGAGCCCAAGCTGAGTCGAGGGACTTTCAACCCGTGCCGCTCGGAATTAGTTTGAGTACAACCATCGACTGTGAAATCCGCGAAAAATCGACGGCCAATGTGCTGGCGGTCCTGCCTGGCAGCGATGAAAAACTATCGAGCGAGTATGTTTTGTTTATGGCTCACCATGACCATATCGGTATTGCCATCGATCGCGACGAGCATGGTGACAATATCTATAACGGAGCTATCGACAACGCTTCTGGAACGGCCGCGATGCTGGCGATTGCGCAAGCGATCACCGAAAGTGGCCTGCGGCCTAAAAGGTCGCTTGTGTTCGCGGCTGTTGGAGCCGAGGAGCAAGGGCTGTTGGGGTCGAAGTATTTCGCCCAACACCCGCCGATTCCGAACGGCAAGCAGTCTGCAGTAGTGAACATCGACGGTATCAATTTTCTTGGGGCGACGAAGGATGTCAACGTGATTGGTTTTGGCAAAAGCTCGCTCGATCGGCTAATCCATACGGTAGCCGAACATCAGAATCGCGTTGTTGTGCCGGACACCGAACCGAGTAAAGGTTACTATTATCGATCGGACCAATTTTCGTTGGCCAAGGTTGGGGTGCCTGGCGTTTATCTTCATTCAGGCAATGTGGTCCTGGGTAAGCCCGACGGCTGGGGAAAACAGCAGTTGGACGCTTGGACCGAAAAGCACTATCACCAACGATCCGATGAATACGACCCCAGTTGGGATTTATCAGGAGCGGTTGTCGACGTACGCTTGCTGTTTCACGTGGGTTGGATGGCTGCGAATGCGGATAAGATGCAGTCATGGACAGCGGGTGACGAGTTCGAAGCGGCTCGAAAAAACGCCATCCGCTCAAGCCAGAATGAGTTCAAGTAAGCCGCTGCGCGGCAGTTTGAATGGATCGACCGTTGGCGAATTGTAATCTATTTATTCACCTCAGTCGTTCGGCAATCATTCTGGACTCCTTGAGGCCGGTGCAGTTTCCTGTGTCGCTTTTGGTCGACCATTGTCGCTGGTCTTACTTTTGTTCTGTGCCTTCTGCGTATCGGGCAAACAATCGTTCGGATCGAGTGTGGCAAAAATTAACATCATTTGTCCCAGATGACTGGAGTTCATTCAACACGTCATCTAGTTTTTGCCTGTCGCCAAAACGGCACGCAAAATATGTCGTGTTCTCGACGATCTGACTCACCCAGATAGCAACGTCAATTCCTCGTTGTTGCATGTGAGCAAGAAGCTCACAGGCTTCTCGGTCTGGTGGAAGTCCGTGTGCATCAACCAAACTCGTCGGGTACGCGAAAAAAGTCCACGGGCAGTTTCCTGTCCGATGGCATTCTTCAGCCTCAAAGAGCGTGTCGAATCTGATCAATTCTGAGTTCATAGCATGCAGTATAGTCGATTGCGGCGACGTTCCCCGACCGGTTGTAACCATGCTAAGGTACGTATTGCTGTTACGAATGCAGTATGGACGTACCCTGAGTGAGTCAAATCAAACCGGTCTGGACTGCTTTTTTGGCAAACGAGTTTTTACAAAATTCTGACAACGAATAGATAACTCGCTGACCTTCTTGTGCGATATCGATGCTAAATTCGTGGAGATGCCGCGTCCATAAACGCGGTAAACATTCCGATGTTGTAGAAATTTAGATACTAGGAATCAAGGATTCTCAACTATGCCGACCGCATTCAGATGGTCTGTAAACTTACCCATGGCGTTCCTCGCCTCATTGGGTTTGTTCTTGAATTCACATCCGACTGCCGCAGGCAATGAAGACAAGGATACAGACAGTAAGGTGGTTTCGGTTGCGTTGTTTAAAAACGGATTGGCTGTCATTAAGCGTCAAGTAGCGCTGCAGGGTGGCGGAGTTGTTCGCGTCGCGGATGTTCCGGAACCAGTTCACGGAACGTTCTTTGTGGAAAGCAATGGGCCCTTGGAGGTACGAGTCGAAAAACGCCGTGTTGCATTAAAAAACCAGCCGCTGCTTGGACAGAACTTACAAGACGAATTGGCCGGCCTAAAGGTCTCGATTTACTGCAAAAACTCAAAGGCCACCGTATCTGGAACTGTAATCAGCATTCCGAAGCCAGTGGATGATTCGGAGGTTGCGAGTACCAGTAGTTTGACACCTTCGGCGCCTAACCCGAGCCGATTTCTTTTGCTCAAGACTGAGAATGGAGTCTCTTATGTGGACGTCAATGAAATAGCTTCGGTAGAGGCAGAAGGAGATCCAAAGCGTGAACCAATAACTGAGAACAAGCCGGTTCTGCTTTTGGACGCTGGAGCCAAATCAGCAGGTAGCATGGCTCAAATTAGTTATCTTACGCATGGGATCTCGTGGGCACCAAGTTACAAAGTGGTTTTGACGGATGCGAAGCGCATGTCCATTGAACAAAACGCAGTGATTCGAAACGAACTGATGGATCTAAGTGAAACAGAAGTCTCGGTAATTAGTGGTTACCCAAGCGTGCAGTTTGGTGAGGTTGTTTCCCCTTTGGCGGCAACGCAAACGTGGACACGCTTTTTTCAACAACTAGGACTAAAGGGTGGCAACGATGGACTAAGCAACTCAGTCATGATTCAAGGCATTGCGAACAATAGGAGCGGCGGCGAGTTCGGAACAGGTCCGACTGTCGGCCCCAACGATAGTGATACGATCGACTTGCACTACCATTCCATCGGCAAGCGTTCACTCAAGAAAGGGGATGCCATTGCGATTTCGACTGGAACGGCACAAGTAGAATACGAACGCATTGTCCAATGGACGATTTCTGACACACGTGATGAGTGGGGACGACCGCAGGAAAATCGGCAAGTCGTCCCGTACAGCGGCGAATATTTGCAAGACGACGTTTGGGATGCGTTGAAGTTCAAAAACACGCTTCCGTTCCCAATGACAAGTGCACCGGCAATGGTTACGACGGGAAACAAATTCATTGGCCAGGGGCAGGTGCTATGGACCAACAAAAATGAAGAGGCCACACTGCGAATCAACAAAGCACTCAGCATTCGTGCCCGGCACTTCGAGTCCGAAAGTCAAGTGGATGAGCCAGCCAAATCTGAACGCGACTTCGTCAATATAGGAGGACTGCGGTTTCGAAAGGCCACGATCAACGGTGAATTGAAACTGAGCAACAACCGCGCGACGGAATCCAAGATCATCATTAAGCGACAGTTTTCAGGCGACTATGTTAAAGGGGATGACTCACCCAAAATTGACCTTCGCGAGGAAGGAGCCTGGACAGTCAACAAGCGCAATGAATTGCAATGGACGTTAGTTTTGAAACCGGGCGAAGAACGCACCGTTAAGTACCAATACACTGTGCTAGTTTACTGGGATAAATCATAAAGGTGTCAACTGAAAAGGTAATTGCGGTAGGGACCGCTGTTGCCAGCGGCCCCCCCGCACAGATCCGTACGTGAAGAATTACCTCATACGGCGCTTGCCGCAAGTCGGGCGCGAAATCGCTCATTTGTATATGGATGAAGGATGCGAGGTCGTGGAAAGTATCGTCGCGCAAGCGATTGCATGCGTAACCATGTCCAGTTACTGCGTTGACTGCGACGCCGAAGCTGACGCAGCCAAAGCGCAGTGACGCCATCCACAAACTGTTGAAGACGAACTATTTAAAGCATAAAGGTGTCAGGTACCTTTTCGCTAGTTTTTAACAAAAGGTACCTGACACCTTTTGTATTTTCGCGAAGCTCATGAATGCACTCATCAACCCAACTTCCGTGAATTGAAAAGACTCCTCGTTCGCAACAACTAGCTGCAAATGATTCGCAGTCGACTCGCCAAAGTCCAGCGACGGCACGCAAAATCAGCACCCGCAAACGCTAGCAAAGCAACCGAGATGTGTGGTACAACGAGGTACTCCGGGGAGAGGGGCAACGCGGCGCAATGATTCACCAGTGATTTGCGGTATTTTGCACCTACCCAGCCCCCTCATCCCCAACCCTTCTCCCCCGGAGTACCGAGGGAGAAGGGAGCCTGAATCAAGTTCAGTTTTTCCATCGATAACCTACCTATACCATTTGAATTTTCATGCCAACGGGCTCTATTTAACAGCTGCAAGTGACTCGGATCGAAGGGTCTCCCCTTCGCCTCCTGTACTCAGCGGGAGAAGGGGTCGGGGGATGAGGGGCGCGCATGGGCATGTAGGCCCAACATCGCTCGGAGGTGAAATCATTAGCGCGAAGAATAAAGAGTAACGCATGACCAGGAGAGTAGCGAATGCATAAAGGTGTCAGGTACCTTTTCGCTAATTTTCCATAAAAGGTACCTGACACGAATGGCACGGGGTTAAGCCGCAAAGCATTTAGGCGGCTCGCTTTCTGGCTTTTGCGCGAGGTTCATTTAGA
>JANLQO010000176.1:0-18844 GCA_031367855.1 Planctomycetia bacterium
TTGGTCGTATTTAGAATGACTACTGTCCCATGGTTGTGTTGTTCGTTACGTAAGTTAATTGCTCGGCTGCTGGAAAGTCGGATGAAGTGCATTCCGCCCGACTTCGACACCCGCGGCTAGCGCCGTCGGCTCACTTGCCCTTCAACTGATTCATCACCTGTTCAGTGATCAGTTTGATCAGGCGTTCTTCATCAATGCCGGCTGGGGCAGGTTGCACGGCGGCCGCAGCGGCTGGTTTCATCGCCGGCGGTGCATCGAAGGCTTTGCGTTCGACTCCCGACGAAGCCCAGCTTTCGCGAAAAATGTCGTTCGCGCAGATATCGCAATTCTTGTACTCTTCTGTATTGCGGGGATCGGCAAAGCCCCACTTATCCTTGAGCGCGAGCAGTTCGCGACTTTCGGTTTCGTTCAAAAAGTTGACGCGGCCGAGTGATCGCGACAGCAACAGCATGCGGCAATAAGCGTCAAGAATTTCTGTCCACCAGTACGCACGCTCGACGTTTTCCCCAAAGCTGACCGTACCGTGGTTCGCCAGAATCATCACATTGCATTTGTCGACGAACGGAATAATCGTGTCCGCGAAGGCTTGACCGCCAGGGGTCTCGTAACGTGTGATGGGCACGTCACCAAGGAATACTTCCACTTCGGGCAGCACGCATTGAGGAATCGGTTCACGAGCAATCGCAAATGCGGTGGCATGTGGTGGATGGCAGTGCACGACCGATTTGATATCAGGCCGTTGCTTGTAGATCTCCAGGTGCAACAGCGCTTCGCTACTGCGCTTTTTACGGCCGGCAATTTGTTTGCCGGTCATGTCGATCGTGGAGATATCGTCGGGCTTGAGAAATCCCTTCGAGTGCATGGTCGGCGTACACAGCACTTCGTTGTCGCTGATGCGAACGGTGATGTTTCCGTCGTTCGCTGCGGCAAAGCCCTTGTTGTAAATCCGCTGGCCGATTTCGCAGATGTCTTTCTTGATTTGATGAGCGTTGATCATGGATACCTCGGGTATATGTTGAGTTCGGTTGAAGGGTTTGGTTACGGTTGTTGGATTTGCTTAAACGCATCTTGGTCAATGTGGATCGTGTCTAGAATGGCTGAACAGTAGGCGTCCACAGCCTTCATCTCGGGCTTGAACGGCTGAGCAGCTTCGGCTCCGTCGCTGACTGCGATCTTGGCGTGCATCCCGGCGCCGAGATCGTCCCAGACGACTACTAGGTCAGGGTCCTTGGTCGGAGGGCCACCGATTGCTGCCGCACCCATCGGCTCAGTCGCTAGCAGCCGCGCCGAGCCAAAACTTGGGTGGCAGCGACTAAGCGTCACACTGCCGATGACTTGGTAAATGTGCATTAGCGGAGGCTCCTGTACCAGTTGCGTACCAAATTTGCGATCGCCGGCGCTGTCCATGTGTGGCAGTCGAGAATCAGTAGGTTCGGTTGAGCTTGATCGATGGCGCGCGGCAAGTCGCGGAGGTCTGTCAATTGCACGGCTCGCAGCCGAGTATTTCCGTACGTGGCTGCGACACTTGCAAACGGATTTGCAGAACACCAAATTGCACCGAAGTTGCCATCGGACAAATTCTGTTCGATCTGGCTGGCTGTGCTGACTGCATCCTGTGCCGAGATGGTCGTCGCTTGCTGTGAACAGACGCGCCTGCTGAGTGCTGGCAGTAGTTCCTGAGTGGTCACCAATAACAGCGGCGCCGGTCGCTTCGACTGCGCACTTGGAATCGGCAGTTGGCGAACGAGGCGGATGTTGCGTTTACGTAGTTCGTCAACGACTGCTGGAGTCACAACAGCTTTTGGATGAACAACAATCGCCTGCGCATCGACCAGTATGTCTTTGACTGATTCGAGCGTTACGACGCGATCGCTTACCCGTATTTCGCCCGCCGCTGGTTGAATAATATTGGCTAGCTGATGAACAACGGGTGTGGCAGGAACCGGCGGCGCAGCAACACCTGCCCGCAGTCGCTGGACGACGACGCGTACGATGTCTTCAATCTGGGTTGCTGTGAGGTTCATTAAGCAGGCGGTAGGTGTTTAGACTGTAGGTGTAAAGCTTTAGGTTGTAGGTTTCTTTTGGTCGACGATTCCGAGGACTGCCCAGCGAATGGGTGAGTTCTGTACGCCGAAGATTTCCCGAATGGCGGCTCCGTCGCTAGTTAACATTACACGATCACCGGCTCCGGCTCCGCAGCGATCGACGGCCAGCAGTGGTGGTCCATCCGCCGACACGTCGTCTGCGGCCAGAGGTTGCGCAACGAGGAGCTTGTTCGCAGCCAGTGTTGGATGTTTTACGGTCGCGTGAGCGTGACCGACGATGAGTGCTACTTGCATGGTATTTCCTGGAGCCTGAAGTCTGAAGACGGAAGCCTATTACATGTTCGGGTTGCCCAGGATCCACAGATCGTCAATCAGGCTGCAGCGTCGTTCGCGGGTGAACGTGAGCGGTGTCGTGACGCCTTCGCCAGTCGGTCCAGCGATGGAGAACGAAGGATAACCTTCGCCTCCAAGGCCCAAAGCCGCCATGCAAGGCCCGTTCTTGACAAACAGCGTTGTGTCCATGGCCCGCGCCATCTTGGTCATGTTGCGCACATCGCGTGAGTGAATGATGCTCGTGTGGCGATAGCCGTGTTCGTAGTGCTTGGCTAACTCGATACCCTGATCAATATTACGGCAACGAACGAACGGCACGAAGGGCATCATCTGTTCGACGTACACGAACGGATGCTCCGCAGGTGTTTCGCCGAAAAGCAACAGTGTTTTCGGATCGATGGTCACACCGGCAGCTTTGGCCAGTTTAACGGCGTCCTGGCCTAGCAGATCTTTGGTTGGTGCCAGATGCTTGTGAGTCCCTTCGCCGACTTCGGCAAACGCGGCTTCCGTCAGCTTGGCGACCTGTGAACTGTTGAGCCGGACGGCGCCAGCGCGTTCCATCGCAGCCATCATCGCGTCGAACACGGATTCGACGACAAAGACCTCTTTCTCAGCGATGCATAGTAGGTTGTTATCAAAGGTTGCGCCTTCGATGATACAGCGGGCTGCATTGTCTAAATCGGCGGTCTCATCGACGACCACGGGAGGATTGCCGGGGCCGGCGACGATGGCACGCTTGCCGCTGTTAAGTGCTGCGCGAGCTACGGCTGGCCCACCGGTGACGCAGATCAATGCGATGTCGCGATGCTTGAAAATTGCGGCAGCGGATTCAAGCGATGGCTGGCGAATGACACAGATCAAATTGTCGATGCCAATGTCTGCCGAAATCGCTTGGTTGAATCGCTTCACGCCTTCCGCGGCCACCAATCGACCGCTGGGGTGCGGATTGACGACCAGCGTATTTCCAGCCGCGATCATATTGATGGCGTTGCCGGTAATCGTTGGCAGGGAGTGCGTGACAGGTGTGATCGCACCGATGACACCGAAAGGTGCGTGTTCAATCACCGCCAATCCGCGATCACCGCTGTAGGCTTGAGTTGTCAGGAACTCAGTGCCTGGAACGCGCTGGCCGAGCGTTTGCAGTTTGGCGATCTTGTGTTCGAGTCGACCGATCTTCGTCTCATTCATTTCCATCGTGCCGAGTTCGACCGATTGGTCGATCGAAATTCTACGGATGTGATCGATGGCTTTCTTGCGATCCGAGATGGGCCGCGTGCGCAGTTGCTCAAAGGCTTGGCGAGCGGCAGCGACGGCTTGGTCGGCGTCGTCAAAAATGCCCCAGCGACCACTGAAATTCGCAGTTGAATCGCCGCCACTGAGTTGGCCGCTGCCACGCACTTCTTTGATGACTTGTGTGACCAAGTTGCGGATAAGTTCTTCGCTAATTTGCATGATAGTTTTTTAGTGGTTGGTGTTATGTGAGCGGATGGGTGCTAGCCACCGGTTTTGCGGATTCAACAAACGCAGGGTGATTCGAGTCTTATAGACTCACTATTTTTTCGGAGGGTCCCGAAGGCTCGACCCACTCTACAATCGGTTCTACTTTTCTCAACGTGCAGAAATTCAAGCTCTAACTGGCAATCGGGTTGCAACATCAAGTTGAAAATCTAGCAAGCCAGAGCTTGAAATTCTGCACGCTGAATTTTGCATCGCTTGGCTATTGGGCCTCAGCGTCGCTGGTCTGTCGGTTGTACACACACTTCTTTTCGATGTTGACGGAATCGACGATGCCGATGACGACACAATCGATCGGTAACTTGTTGGTCTCGGGCGTGAATCGAGCGCTACTACCTTGGACAATCAAGACCATATCTCCCACGCCTGCGCCAAGCATATCGACGGCGATGAACGTGCGGCCGGTCGTAATCAGTTTGTCGCGTTCGCCTGGTTCGAGTCGAAACGGTTCGACGACAAGCAGCTTTTGACCGCGCATCGATTCGACTTTTTCTGTCGAGACAACGGAACCTGTAACTTTGGCTACAAACATGATCACTTAGTCCTTGAGCGCGCTGGCGGTCTGGCGAGCGACGATAAGTTCTTCGTTGGTCGGAATGATCCAAACTTGGGCGCGACTTTCGGCGGCATCCAAGCGCACTTCACCTTTTGACAAACGATTCTTGGCTTCGTCAAGTGCGATCCCTAATTCACTTAGCCCACTGCAAACAGCAGCGCGTATATTCGCTCCGTTCTCACCGATGCCACCTGTGAACACGAGAGCGTCCAAGCCACCCAGAGCTACCAACATACTGCCGAGTTGTCGACGAATCTCTGCCACGTAGACATCGAGCGCCAACTGCGCATCGGCGTTGCCGCCGGTCGCTGCGTTTTCGAGATCGCGAATATCACCACTTACTCCACCCGATAACCCAAGCAATCCGGCTTCGGTCGAGAGTGATTTCAACATCTCATCCAAGTTCATGCCCGTGTGCTGCATGAGCATCGGCAGGCAGAACGGATCCAGGTCACCCACACGGTTATTCTGCGGCAATCCGGTTTGTGGACTCATACCCATGGTGGTCGCGACACTCTTGCCCGCGCAGATCGCGGTCAAACTGCTGGAACCACCTAGGTGACAGGAGATGACGCGCGCATCGGAACGACCAAGCAACTGAGCACTGCGAGTCGCAATGAAGCGATGGCTCGCACCATGAAAGCCCCACTTGCGAATCGGCAACGCATCTGCCCAAGCTTTGGGAATCGCGTAGCGCCGACGAGCTTCCGGAATTGTCAGATGAAAATCTGTTTCAAACGCGGCCACGAGAGGAATGTCGGGCACCGTCTCAGCCAACTGACGCATAGCAGCCAAATAAGGCGGATTGTGCGCCGGTGCAACCGAACTGACCTCTTCCATCGCGGTTAAAACAGCCTCGTCGATTCGAAAAACACCAGCCATTCGACCGCCGTGAACAGCTTTGAAACCGATCGCGGAGATCTCGGACGCACTACCCAAGCATCCATGTTCCGGATCCGTCAATTGCTGCTCGCAAGCGCGCACGGCAACTCCGTGATGTGGCACGGGCATTTCCATCTCGCCTCGATAGTCACCGATCTCAACATTGCAACGACTCATCGCCGAGCCGATTCGCTCGACGCCGCCTCGCGCAAGTTGTTTTTCGGTCGACATATCGAACAAGCGATACTTAAAGCTAGTTGAACCGAGGTTTGCGACTAGGACCTTCATCCTTGCTCCTACGAGAAAAAAGCGGTTTCGAGTCCTTCAGCTGGACGTGCGATCACGTGGCTGCTGATCAACTCACCCACTTGTGCAGCTGCCGATGCACCCGCTTCGACGGCTGCGCGAACGCTGCCAACATCGCCGCTGACCACGGTTGTGACCAAGCCGCCACCGATATCGACGCGTTTGACGATTTCAACGCTGGCGGCTTTGACCATTGCGTCAGTCGCTTCGATCAACGCCAATAGTCCCTTCGTCTCGATTAATCCAATTGCTTTTTGCATAGTCTTCTTTCAGTACTTGAATGTGCGGTGAATGAATAAAGTTTCTCAGGTCGTTAGACCTTGAGAATCTTGGAGAGATCTTCGTGTGGGCGTGCGATCACTTGAACACTTACGACTTCGCCAACGCGACCAGCGGCCGCTGCACCAGCGTCTGTGGCAGCTTTGACAGCGGCTACATCGCCGGTTACGAAAGCGGAAACCAGTCCGCTGCCAACCTTGTCCCAGCCCAAAAACTGCACATTGGCAGCTTTCATCATGGCATCGACGGCTTCCACCAAGGAAATGAATCCCTTGGTTTCGATCATACCCAGCGCTTCCGAAATTTTAGCCATACTCGATTTTCTCCTCGCTTTTGGCATTTGAATTTACGGGCCTTGCAGCCCAAGTTGTTGGTCATGTTGCCGCGCTTTGCTACGCAAAGCGGAACCTCTACTGAGCGACTTCATGTCGCCTTTGTTTCTATCAGCCGGAACGCGTTAGCGTCCGGTTTCTTGTTTTTCGTAACCCGACGCGTCAGCGAGGGACCGCACTCACTTCGACCGTCCGGCTAATTATTAATGATCCTTGCACTTGCAACCGCTTTGACTTTTGAGCACCACTTCAGTCGCGGCATCCAAGTTACAAGCGTTGCCCTCGTCGGTATCGATATGCACTTCCAGCTTCGCGTGCTCATCGGCGCGCACGAGCACATCTTCAAACGACACACTGCAAAATGGACTCTTAATGGACAGCGTCATGAAGTCGCCGTTCTTGACACCGTAGTAGTCCGCTTCCTTGAAGCTCATGTGAACATGACGCGCCGCCCGAATCACGCCCTCGGATAACTCGACTGCGCCGGCCGGCCCGACGAGCACGCAGCCTGGAGTACCGGCAATATCGCCCGAGTGCTTTACAGGCGCATCGATGCCTAGCGAAATCGCGTCAGTGATCGCCAGCTCAACTTGGCTGGCTTTGCGAGTCGGGCCGAGCACGCGAACTTCTGGCAACATGCGACGGCGCGGACCGACAATCATGACGGTTTCTTTGGCGGCGTAAAATCCATCTTGATAAAGATCTTTGCCCGGCGTCAGTACATGGCCTTTGCCGAACAGCCGCTCGACATGTTCATCGGTCAGATGAACGTGACGAGCCGAAATGCTAACCAACAGCTTGGGAGCAGCCGGCGCGATCGGTTGCGCGGCACTCTCGCCATGGGCGATTCGATGCACAATTTGGCGTACGAGCTGTTCGACTTGGATGCGATCGATTGAGGCTGCTGACATGTCAGTTTCACTCGGGGGTGGTATCAGTATGGGTTGAGTCTGTTTTTGCTTCGGACGCCAAATGCAATTGCACGCCCACATCCTGCAACCGACTGCGCCACTCGTCACTCAGGCGATCATCGGTCACAACCGTTTGCACTTGTTTCAATTCGCACAGTTTGGCGAGTGAGCTCTTGCCAAACTTGCTGCTATCGGCAACCACAATGGTTTGGTCAGCACAATTCATCATGGCGCGCTCGGTTTCAACTAACAGTAAATTGCTGTTGTAGTAGCCGCGTTCGTTGGCACCAGCGATACTGAGAACCGCCTTCTGAACGTTGAGCGAAGCCAGCATTTGGTTTGCGTAAGGACCGAGCGAAACCCCAGTTCGACTGTGTACGTAGCCACCGAGCAAGACAAGGTCCGCTTGGTCGCTGGAGGCAAACAAGTTCGCGAGAGGCAGTGAGTTGGTCACAATTTGGAGAGGTCGTCCAACGAGTTGTCGAGCCAATTCATAGGTCGTACTGCCGCCGTCGAGCAGCACCGTGTCGTGATTTTCAATCAAACGGCTGGCCTCAATGGCGATCTGGCGTTTCAAATCCCACTGGCTTGACCGACGATCTTCGAACAATCGAAGAGCCGCCGCGCCGCCGGTAAAAAAAACTCCGCCATGCGTCCGTTGAGCTTCGCCTTCGGATTCCAGGTGGTCCAAGTCGCGCCGAATCGTCGATTCGCTGACATCGAGCGCCGACCGCAGGTCCGGAATTGAAACAAATCCCTGGCTGCGGATCAATTCCCGCAACTTCGTGCGTCGCAGATCCGTTGCCTGTCCGTTGCTCAAAATCAATCACCCAGAAACCGCCTCGGATGGAAAACCTTCACAAGTATGACTTGAATCCGTCAGTTGTCTAGCTATTCGGGAACTCTGCGACGTCTTATTTTACGCAAAACGCACATTTTTCCAGTTGTAATGATTGAATGAAGGAATTCCTTCACGCGTACGGAGGAGAGGGCGACGCGGGGTCGCAAGTTAGCTTACGGACGAAGTTGCATTTTCCGCCACGTAGGCCATCGCTTCCCGCATCGCGCCGCGGTCAATGGAGTGTACGTCGATGGGCTGGCCAACCTGTTTGAGGAGCGTAATGGTAAGTTCGCCGCCCAAATGCTGTCGGAATTCTTCGAGGCCATCGAAAATTACAGACTCGTTCAGAGCCGAGTCCCAAATGGGCAGCTGCAATCCAAGCAGCGTTTTCAGCGTGGCGTCGGCTACGGAGCGCGGTAATCCCAGCTGCAAATGTGAATACACCGCATCCACAGCCACACCGATTGCGACTGCTTCGCCGTGGCGCAATCGATACTGGGTGATCGCTTCCAATTTGTGGGCTGACCAGTGACCGAAATCGAGCGGTCGAGCCTGCTGCAGCTCGAAAGGGTCTCCGCCCCGGGTGATATGCCACAGGTGCAATAGCACGGATTCTCGCACGGCATGCGCGGTTGGGAGTCGCTCGCGAGCCGCGATCGCCTCCGCCGCGCCGTTCAGGAAATGGAAGAATTCGGGGCTCTTCAAAAGCGCGACCTTCACCGCTTCGGAAAAACCGCAGCGAAAATCGCGGTCGCTCAGACCTTCCAGCAAGCGTTCGTCGTTTACCACCGCCCAAGGAGTTGCGAAAGTACCTTTCCAGTTTTTCTTGTTGAACCAGTTCACTGCGTTCTTTACGCCCACGCCCGAATCCGCTTGGGCCAAGGTTGTCGTCGGAACTCGAATCAATCGAATGCCGCGATGCGCGATCGAAGCTGCATAACCCACTGTGTCAAGGATCGCTCCACCGCCGATAACCAACACATAACTGCGTCGATCCAAATTGCCGCGATTGAAAGCCTGCAGCAAATGATGAACGATGGCTGGATCGTTCTTGACCGCTTCGCCCCCTGGCAACTGCTCGACAGGTGCCACGAGTTCGATGCCCCACTGGGGTTGGCTCAGTTGACCAGCAATCCGGTCACTTAACTGCGAATCCCAATTACACAGCCCTTCGTCGATCCACACCTGAGTTCGCGCGGGGCTTGTTCCGGAGTGCTCGAACAGTTCGGCGATTACATGAAAATCATCGCCAAAACAGTCTTGGGTGAATCGCAGGCGGTGAGTCATGGGCACTGAGAATTCGATGTCATATCGATTCTGGGTAGCTGACTGGCCAAAAGGATCACTCATGAGATTGTCGGAATATTCTAGGTGTTGACGCGGCGGGAAGTGGGCTACGACGCTCCATCGTCGTGCTTCGATCAAAATTGATGAATGAGTATTGCGCCGTTGGCGCCCCCAGCACTATCAATAATTTGCAAAGTAATTGTCACTTAAGGGGCGAGAATGTAAATTGGCTCAGCACAAAGTTTGCCCCTTCCCTGTTATCTTAGCTACCGTGCAGCCACGAGGCACCCTGCTTTGATTGGGATTCGTCTGGTTCGCCGTAAATTGTGCGTTGCGCAATGGTTTTAGACGTCGAACTCAACCCAAACAATTTGTTTTGACTCCACTCGACTGCCGGAACTTTTCAAGCTCCCGCAGCCCCGCAATGACTTGGAAATAACTGATGCGAGATCATGGACCCTGGAAAATTCTCAAGTCCGAGCATATGTACAGCGATCCATGGATTCAATTGTTCCGCGACCAAGTCCAGCGGCCCGATGGTAAAGCGGGAACTTACGCTACAGTCCATCTTAAAGCCGGGGTCTGTGTCGTGGCGATGGATGCTGTCGGCACTCTGCACTTGACCAAGGAATTCCATTATGCGGTGGGTCGTGTCACCATCGAAGGGGTCAGCGGCGGTATAGAATGCGATGAATCGCCCGCCATCGCAGCTGCGCGCGAACTGGCTGAAGAGCTTGGGATTACCGCCGGCTGTTGGACACGATTGGGGACGGTCGATCCCTTCACAGCCGCCATCCTATCTCCGGTTGAACTTTATTTAGCCGAAGATCTCACCTTCAACGAAACGAATCCCGAAGGGACGGAACTGATCGAGCACGTCACCATGAGGCTGGACGAAGCTGTGCATGCGGTGTTAGACGGAGTCATCACTCACGCGCCCACTTGCGTGATTATTTTGCGGATCGCCCTCCAAAAGCAACTGAAACTACCCTGTGTTTGAACTGCAAGTTCTACTATCGAACCTGGTTGCACCGTCTGTCGTCGTGTTGTTCGGCTGGTTGGTGTGTCGCTCTTTGCCGCGTGATCGAGGCGCTCGAGTGCTGCCATTTGTGCTGACAGCTTGTAGCGGCCTGGCGATCTGGCTCGCGCTCGCCGTTCGCAACGGTTTCTCATGGTGGCCCGAAGACGCATGGCAAAAGGTTCCCATCGCGGCGCTGATCGTTGCCGGAGCTGCAGTGATCGATGAGTTCTTTCGCGCGAAACCTGCGGGGAAATCGGCAGTTGTTTTAGCCGGCGAGCCACCACGTCCCACCAATCCTCCTTTGTCCACAATCTCTCAGTTGATCGCGATTGCCTTTGCCGTTGCCTTGGCAGCGTGGCTGATATTTCCTCGCGGTGACACTTGGGCTGAACTGCAAAGCCAGCAAAACCAATGGTGCGCAGTCATCACGCTCGCCGCTAGTTTTGCGTGGTGGGGCGTCGCCGGATGTCAACCACGAGTCGCAGCTACGGTCGGGCTCGCGACCATTCCGCTGTTGATCGCCAGTGCTTTCTTAACGTCGCTCTCTCTAATGAAGGTCACTGAACCGTTGATCGCCGTTGCAAGCGTCCTAGGTTGCTGCAGTCTAATCGACTTGCGATTGAGTGGACGCCGATCGCTACCGATTATGATCGCACCTAGCCTGTTTGCGATGTCAGGATTCGTAGCGCACGCCAGTTTCCAGAGCTATCTCAATCTTCCTCGTACGCTCTACTTTCTGGCGATGCTTAGCCCCGCGATTATCGCACTGGCGGCCAGAGTGACTCAGCGAAAATCAGCACGATTCGCCATCGGAGTGACAGTGGGTTTGGCACTCTTGCTGGCCGCAACGGTCTCGGGCTGGACGTATGTGGCTGGCGATGTAGGCGCTGAAGAAGAGTGGTAACGTAGGTCGATCGCAAGAATTTACTTCGAAGCGCAGGCGTCAAAGTCGAGCATTTTCCAGCCGCACCGAATAGAATAGATACTCTAGTGCGCGTCATTACCCCCAATTCGATGTCCTATGACTAACCCCGAAATTATCAGCGACGATAATGCACAAGAGCAGGTGCCAGATCTGTACAGGTTGCTCGGCTTGACGCCGCTCGAAGCGGACCCCGCGAAAATTCAACGCGCTTTGTTGGCGATGCAAAAGAAGGTCGAAACAGCGCAGGAATCCAATGTGAAGTTGGCGCAGCGAGCCGCCAAGGTCGTGGCTCTCGGGAAGAAGAACTTGCTCGAGGCGGAACGCAAACTGGCCTACGATCGCACATGGGCCAAGGCATTTGGATCTGCCGAGCCAAAGGTCATTGCGCAGCCGCAATCCGTAATGTCGGCGGAGCCCGCTGCTGAAGCGAAAACTCCGGAACTCGAATGGGATCTCGATGAACTAGAGTCTTACTTGCCCGCCGAAGACCCTCGCAGCCCCTTTGACTTGGGTGGGTTCCTGCGCTATTCGTCGAGTCTACCGGAATCGAATCCGACCGCCGACTACGAGAAACTGCAGAGTTTGCTCGGCGGCACAGCGACTGCAACGATCTCCGTTCCTGAATCCATTAGCGCCGCAGTGCTGCTGCCCGAGTACGCGGAGGTTGACTATAAATCGCCGCAAGAAGATTTGCAGGAACACTTCGTTGCCCCCAAAAAGTCAGTTGCGCCGTTGCGAATTCCACCGGGCGGCATCGCCAAGCATATTCGTCGCAAACGCAGTCGAGCCATGTGGCTGAGCATCGGCGGCATCGCTGGCGTGCTGGCTTTGGCCTTCGGGATCGCCTTCTTTTTGTTGAGCAAACCCCCCGAACCGAAAACCGACAGTTCGCAGTTGGCTCAAGCGACCCCGGACAAAAACAAGCCGAAGGGTAACAACGCGAGACCCAATGAAGAGGTGTCAACGGAAACCGTTTCGGTGCAAGGTAGTGGTTTACCCAAAGTGGCTGGGTTCGACGGACAAAGCGGGCCCAAGCCCAACATGCGGGAAGGTATGGTGCCTGAAAACACGACGATGCAGCCAGCTGAACCCATGCCTGCACCTGTCACGACGCCCGATGCTCCGCCAGCAACTACTCCGCCAGCAACTACTCCGCCAGCAACTACTCCGCCAGCAACTACTCCGCCAGCAACTACTCCGCCAGCAACTGCTCCCGTGCCTGTACCGACTCCCGACCCTCCGGCTGCAGATGCTACGCTCACGGACGCTGAGAAATCGACATGGAGCAAGTCGATGAAAGAAGTGTTAAAGACGCTTGGCATGCAGGATTTCAAAGCTGCCAAAGAGCAGTTGACGGCAGCGGAAAGCTTGGCGAAAACGCAATTACAAAGAGATCAGCTCAAACGCTTGACTAGCGTCGCCAAGTTGACGGAAGAGTTTCATGGATTTTTGGTTGACGCAATTAATGGACTTGGTGCGGCCGAGACTTTCAAAGTCGGTCGTTCCCTCGAAGCCTCCTTTGTTGAGGGAAGTGCGAAGGCGATTTCAGTGAAGATTCGTGGCAATGTGCAAACTTTCGCTTTAACTGAATTGCAAATTGGACTTGCGATGGGGCTGGTCGATCTCAAGATGGACACCGAACATCCCAATTCGCTTGCCCGCAAAGCGGCCTTTACTTTGGTACACCCGAAGACCAATGCATTGGCTCTCAAAGCCGCGCGAGAACAGATGGCTGCGGCCGCAGCCGCCGGCGCGGTGGATGCAGACATGCGGACCGTCTTTGACGAAGACTACTCGCTTAAGAAGTAACGCCATTTGCGCTGAATCCCAGCTATTGTTGGCTGATCCGTAGACGAAACGCCCACTGCGTTGTCGAGGGTGTCGTGTCAACAATCAAGGCCGGTTGCATGCTTAGTACGTCCCCTGCGCGTGTCGCAATGGTGGTGGGCGGAATCGGTTCCATCCGTGCGACCACTTCACCTACGGGCAATTCCCAACTGCCGCCTGAAGCACTTGTCCAGCCGTTTCCCAAGCGATACGAACTAGCTAGGCTTTCGGGCTTCGTCGACGAACGACAAGCCAGCTCGACGATCCAGCATTTTAGATCGGGTACCAAAGTAAAGCTGGCCGACCAATGTCCGCGACCGGACATGCCGACCCCAAAGACAACTTCGCGACCGTCTCCGAATGATTGCAAGTGAATCTGTTGCAGGGGCGGTGACTCAGGCCAAGCGCAACCGCTATGGCCTTCGGTTGAGGAGAGCAACTCGACATCACTCAGACGCCAATGATGGCGATAGCGGTCTTCGATCCACTCAAAGGCCAGTTCGCCAAGCTTTCCGCCGCTTAGTATCAGCGGTTCAGCGGTGCGATGCGGGCTGCGTGTCATAGTTTCCTCCGCTCCCAAAATCGCGGAGCCCATTCAAAGTGGTTTTGCTTCAGATTTTACTCTGCGGTGTTCTGCATCATCCGCCATCGCAAGAACGACTCCAGGAAGCCCTGGATGTCACCCGCCATTACAGCGTGAAAGCTATTCTGCATGTATTCAGTGCGAGAATCTTTCACGCGTTGCTCAGGGTGCAAGAAGTAGTTGCGAATCTGCGATCCGAAACCTTTTTGACGCACCTTGCCTTTGTACTTCGCCAACTGCTCTTCCTCCCGTTTCTCTTCTTCGACTCGGGCCAATCGAGCTCTCAACAATTTCCAAGCTTGTGCCCGATTCTTGTGCTGGCTGCGCTCGGCTTGGCAGGCCGCCACGATACCCGTCGGGAGATGCGTCAAGCGCACGGCGCTATCGGTCTTGTTAATATGCTGGCCACCCGCACCGCTCGCACGATAGGTATCCTCCCGCACATCCTTTTCTTCAATTTCTACTTCAACTGAATCATTGATCTCCGGTGAAACGTCGACCGCCGCAAAACTTGTCTGCCGCTTGCCTTCGGCGTTGAAGGGACTGATGCGCACCAGTCGATGCATCCCTTCCTCTCCCTTCAAATATCCGTAAGCCATCGGCCCGCGAATCGCAATCGTTGCCTGAGTAATTCCAGCCTCTTGATTATCCTGTCGATCCATCAATTCGATGGTAAATTCGTGATCCTTGGCCCAGGCGATGTACATGTTCAGCAACATTTCGGCCCAGTCATTTGCGTCGACACCACCATCGCGAGCGTGCACGCTCAGTAAAGCGCCGGCCGCGTCGTGCGTCCCGTTCAAGAGTGCTCTTAGTTCCAACTGCGAAACTTCATGCTCCAGACGCTCCAATTCGCCCACCACATCCCCGCGCAACGAACCGTCCTCGGCAAGCATTCCGATCAGGCCAAGCAAATCCTCCGAGGCGGCCAAGGCTTCTTTCAACGGGGACGCAATCGATCGCAAGTTCTTCAGCTCGCCGACCGTTGCCTGAGCCTTCTCTTGGTTGTTCCAGAAATCTTGAGCCGCCATCTGACTCTCGATGGTGGTGATTTGTGCGAGCTTATTATCGTAGTCAAAGACTGTCCCGAAGTTGCGTAAGTCGTTGTCGGATCTGAGTTGCTCGATCCTCCAATTCATTTTCGCTCATCGGGACGCCTCGCTGATCTTGTGAAAGCATGTTCAGGCACCGAAACGCGGAAGAGTGCCTGCTAATTTTTCAGATTATAACCACCATCAGCCATCCCTAGAATCCCACGCATACGATTCGTAGCTCGCTTGTCAAATCTCAACTTTACTGCGCAGCACGCTATCGAACTGGCCGTTTGCAAAGCCGCACAGAATCTCGACTAGTAACTTCGATTTTTCAACCAACGAATCCAACTGGACCGATTCTTGACTGCTGTGCAGCCCGTCCCCGCGCGGTCCGAGCGTATCGATATTTGGCAGGCCAGCCGCAGCGAGCTTGTTGCCGTCGCACACGCCACCAGTGTATTGCCACTTGACGGGCGGAAGATTCAGTTTTGCAGAACTCACTTCGATGACTCGCATCAGCGCCTGCTGAGCCGCGTTGATGCGTTTCGGCGGCGAAGTAAAGCTGCCATGCAATTCGCAACTCAAGCCGTCGCGGGCATGGGTGGCTTGCACCAGTTGTTGCAATTGATCTTCAAACCAAGTCGCTGATTCCTCGTCAGGCGCTCGCGCGTTCAATCGCGCGATCGCGAGATCTGGCACAATATTCACCGGTCCGCCACCGCTGACAAAGCCCACGTTGATCGTCGTTTCCGCTCGCTGACCGTTCAGTGCGTCGACCGCAGTCACGATGCGAGCAAGTTCCGCGACTGCATTGCGACCCATTTCAAAGTAGCGGCCCGCATGAGCCGCCTGGCCGCGCACCGTGAGGCCGAAACTCCCTGAGCCCTTGCGCTCCGAAATCATGGCGCCATTGGGCAAGGCAGGTTCGAATAGCAAACCGAAATCGTACCGCGGTGCAAGATCTTGCAACAGCGCTGCAGAACTCAACGAGCCGACTTCTTCATCAGGGTTAAGCAATACCGTCCAACCAAGATCCGCCGCCAAACCGAACTTCAATAACGCTTGCAGAGCAAAGCGCAGCACCACGATGCCACCCTTGGCATCCGCCACACCCGGCCCGCGCAGCACAGTTGGCGAAAGCTGCTTACAAGTTTGAAACGCATGTTCTGGACCAAACACCGTGTCATAGTGAATCATCAACAGCACGCGGCGTGTTGCTTGCGGCTGAAAATCCCATTGCAACGCCGGCCCAGTGGCTTGGGTGACTTCGTGACCTGTATCATCCACGCATGACCGCTTCGGCAATTCGATGCGCCGAAAAGTTGCAGGCGACAGCTTGGCCCAATCACTCAACCAATTGGCAACGCCTAACAACCCCGAGAGATTCTGCGAGCCTGAATTCTGGTCGCAAAGCGTAATCAGATCTGCAACCAGCGCATCGCGCTGGGACTCGAGCCAGTCGTACGCAGGTTGATGGTTCCGCCCGTAACTAGCCTGCGGCGAATCATCTCTTTCTGTCTCCCCTCGCCCCGGTACTCCGGGGAGAGGGGCTGGTGAGGGGTTTTGCAAGTTTCAGCCTCATTTTTCAAGTAGCTGCCAATACTCCATCCAGAATCTTGCACGCTGCATCAATGTCCGCATCCGTCGTGATCACAGGCGGCGGTAGGAAACGAATGCGAGTTGGATCGCTGCCTGCGACAAAACCCATCAAGCCTGCTTCGAACATCGCATATACCATCTTGGTTGCGACGTCATTTGACCCGTCGCCGGGAGTAAATGCGACCATCATGCCAAGCCCATGGGGCCCGCTGATCTTGCCGGGGTAACGTTTGCACAGTTCTTGCAATTTATCAGAGAAGACCCGGTGCCGACGCGTGTTTTCGCCCTGCGGACCAAAGCAATTGGATTTCTCCAATTGCTCGAGCACCACCAACGCGGCCGCAATCGAGCTGCTCGCGGCAGTAAACGTTTGACTAAGCAACGGGCCTTTGGGCTTCAGGTCGCCGCGATAGAGCGTAGCGCACAACTGGGTGATCTTACCGATGGTCACAATGTCGGCGTATTGGTCGAGTTTAAAATGCTGGAACGCAAAAGGTTCGCTCAAGCGGCTAAATGTCTGGACTTCATCAAAAATCACCAGCACATTGTCCTGCTTCGCGCGTTCGATCAGCTTGGTAAAAAACGCTTTTGAGCCAGGATAGTAACCGCCTTCACCGCTAACCAACTCCAACCATAGCGCAGCGTACTTACCGGGGTAACGTTTGAGCAATTTGTCGAGCGCAGCCAACGCTCGCTGCTGTGACGCTTCGCTGTGTTCAGGATCTTCGGCCGGAATGTAATCCACCGCCAACGCCGTTGGCAGGCCGGTTCGATACTGCGGGCGATCGGTCAACTGCGCCATCGCAATCGATCGACCGGCAAAGCAATTATCCAGTGCCAAAACGCGATCCGCGGGAGCTCGGTTATGAAAAGCGATCTTCAACGCATTTTCGTTAGCCATCGCGCCGCTGGTCGATAGCAGACAGTGTTCGATCGCCGCGCCGGATTTTCGCGCCATCTGAATCAGTCGCTCGCAGACTTCCAGCGATGGCGGATGCTGCTGCAAGTTCCCTTGCATGATCGTGTCTTCGAGCGCCGCATGGAGGCTTGACTTTAGCAACTGCGGATGGCTGTGCCCCATACCATGCACACCGATGCCGACGATAAAATCAAGTTTTACACTGCCATCGGCCAGTTCAACCCACGGTCCGCGACCAATACCGCTGCCGAGATACGGAAAATAAGTCGCTCCACCGCGGGCCACTGCCAACCGATCGAGCAACGCTTTGTAATGTGCTTTCAGCTCAGGATCTGCCGGCTTCGGTCCCTCGATCTGGCTCTGCGCATCCGCCAGCGCCGCTAGCAGCAACTCCTCCGCTTGCTTGACGCGAGGATCAGCACGCAATTGTTCCGCAACGAGAGAGGCTGTGTCTGTTTGCGAGTGTGCGTGCGCGCCTGCTGAACCGTGCATCCTAAGAGAACCTTCGTTGAAACGTGATCGCTAAACATCGGAAACTCAATCGCTCCCGAAACCGGTTGTATTCAGTATAGAAACTTTTGAATCCGCCGGATGCCCCACCAAGCTGCAAAGTCGTCCACAAGCACAGGCGGGCCGATCTCGCTGCCCCAGAAAACCTCGCTAGGAGCCTCGTTCGCGTCGCTCTCCCGCAGACCGTTGATCGCACACACGGATAAGATAAGAAGTTAAGAGTCCTTTCCCACGGCGACGCTATCGCAAATTGTGAAGTGCCGCTTGCAAACCGTAGACTACCCTCGTAGTTCTTCTGCTATCGCAACAATTCGCAACAGATCTTTGTCGTCTGAACTTGGTGCCATGGACTTAGCTTCCTTGATAGACTTCTTGAGCCTCTTGCGGCTATTCTTCGACTCGTGGTTTTCGTTCATGTCAGCCGAGTCTTTGATCGCTTGCGAAAGGGTGGCGATCGCATAGTTTTTCTTTAGATCACTGAGTGAGAGATTACCGAGCGAATCTCCATCGCTATCATTTATTTCCACAATTCTTCGCTCTAATGATCTCTTCCGACCACTCATCCCTTCTAAGAATTCAAGGTGAAATGTAATCTCGGCGAGATTGGTTCCAGGTTTGAATTCAAACAGTACGATCTGCGTTGCCTCAGCATTTAGGTTGCCCAACGGAACCTCGATTTGGTCCGCTTTGAAGCAGGGTTTGTAGCCAAACAGTTTTGTGATGGGACGTCCTGAGGCACCATGAATCACCAGTTGCACCTGTCCGCGTCCGCCCCCGATGAATCGTTTGCCTGACTTATTACCTGAATCTCGATTGATCGGTGCGACCCCCATGGAAATGGCAGTCAAAAAGGGAGCCAGCGCGGCAGCCAATGGTCGCAGGCCACTGAGCGAACGGTAGATTTGTCGTCACGATGACGCGTCGGAATGAATGGACTTTTTTCCGGTCGTGGCGCAGCGTTGAGCACTGGCCTGCTAGAATGTTGCGAGTTGTTTAACAAACGCAATGAGTCGCTTCCTGGGCCAGTTTCTATGGTTGCAAGTCGATTTAGGCTTAACGAGCTGCTGGAAGTAGGGCCGATTTGCAGCCGCTATCGAGGCAGTTTACCGGACGGCCGCGAAGCCGAAATCTGTTTGCTA
>JANLQO010000222.1:0-15691 GCA_031367855.1 Planctomycetia bacterium
CGAAACCCGCGGCTCACAGGTTTGTAAATGAAATGCCACGACTAATGCATCAGAGCGAGTTCGCCGACGACTTCGCGAGCGGTATGCGTGGTGTGGCGATCGAGGCAGATCACTGGCGTGTCGGGCGCGAGTTCTGCCAATTGTTGCACGACGCGCCCGTGGCAACTGAGCAGAATTGTCTGCACCGAATTCTTCCAGCCAAGCAGCGTCTGCAATGCCAACCGAGTTCGTGCGTCATCAAAGTTCACAAAGCAGTCGTCCATCAGAACTGGCAACGGCTCATGTTGCTCGGTGTAGTGCGTGATGAACGCCATCCGAATCGCTAGGTAAAGTTGCTCGCGCGTGCCAGTGCTCAACTTGTTCGGTTCGATAGCTTCACCGCGCGCGTTGCGAACACAGAAACCGCCATCGGACGGGGCCGAGCGGTCAACTGCGGTGTAGCGACCACCGGTGAGCTTCGACAAAAACTGATGCGTCAACTGCAACAGCACCGGTTCGTGGTCCTGTGTAAATCGTTCGATGCACCTAGAAAGCAATTCTTGCGCAAGCCGTCCAACAACCCACTGCTCCGCCAGTTCGGCGAGTTGACCACGTTGAGCATGCAGGCGCTGGCCGGCGCGCTGAGCGGCATCGCTTTTCGCTGATTGCTCTAGTTGACTTGCCAAGGCACCGACGTCTTGATCGGCTTGCTGTCGCGCAGTTTCGCATTGTGCAATCGAACGTTTGACCTCGATGACCTGCAGAGCGAGGTGGCTTTCATCCGCTTCGGCGAGCGCTGCCAGGAAATCTTCGAGCGATTCCTTGCCCGCGAGTATCTCGATCGAAGTCGAAACCTCATTGCGTTCAATGCGCAACTGAGTCGCTTGTTGAGCGCGTTCCATCAATGCATCAAAGGCAGCGCGATCCAAATCGCCATGCGCATCCACAACACTTGCCGAGAGCCTTGCGAGTCGAATTTCAATGTCCGCCAAGCGGGCTGTCATTTCCGATAAACGCGCAATGCGATGCTCGATTGAAGCCGATAACTTGGCTCGCTCCGCAGCGTCTTTTCGCGCGTTTTGCAAGGCCGAAAGCCAACGCTCAGCGAGGACCTCTGGTGCAAAACTCACGACTTCAGATTCTGACGCAAGCACGCGCACCGCCGCTTCGAAGGTAGCCACTCGCGAAGTCAGATCTTCTAATTGTGCCTGGCTGCGTCTAAGCGTTTGAAGTTCGCGTTTTAGCCGATCGATCCCATCAACCAGCACCGTGACATGTGCTAGCGGCCATGTGGTGGGAAGGTCGTTCGTGACCAACCATTGGGTGTAGGAAGTGTCAATCTCAAGCTTTTGTTTATTCAGCACATCGCGCCTTTGCTCCAACTCAGAGTGCATCGCTTGCACGACCGAGCGACGTGCGGTTTCCGATTGGCTGACGCGAGCCGTCTGCGTCCACTTCTCAAGCTGATCTTGCAAACCCTGCCAACCGGCTTCGAATTCAATGACAGTGGGCCATTGGTCAATCAGTTCGCTGCGAAGTTGTTTGATGGTGGCACGCCGCGTGACCAGTTTTCTGCGTTCGATATCCAGTGCCGCAGCCACTCGTGACCAAGACTCGAATTCCACTACCCAGCTCGACATCAACTCGGGCGAAAGGGGTGTGAACGGACAATTCTTCCACGCATCCAGCCACTGTTGCTGCAGGTCCTCCCGCCGCGCGGTCTCCTGAACAAGTTGCTGTCGCGAATTCGCGATATTCGCATTGATATTCTGCAAATGCTTTTGAGCTTGGGTGATTTTTGCCAGAGACTCGGCCGTATTAACAATCTGCTGCAGCAAGCCATCAGATCGTTGAAATAGCAAACGGAGTTGTTGCAACCGCAACTTCTGCTGATCCGCTGTGATACTGCAGGCAATTAATGGCTCTGACAAGTCGTCGAGCCAGTTGTCAACGACTTGATTGCGTTCCACTGCTACTTGTCGCAGTTCGCCCCAGGTAGATCGTTCACCCTCCTGGTCCAACTCGCGAAGCTCTCTCTCCGACACTGAGTAGTCAGCTTCAAGTCGCTGAATCTCGCGTTGAATTTGCGATGTATTGCGCTGCTGGTCCTCAAAATTCCGAAGAAAGCGGGCTACATCTTGCGCCGCTGGAATTGGCCAACTGTAGTCGAGAGTCGGGCAATCGGACAGACGCGACCTTAGCCGCGCGCCCGAAATTTCATATTCAGCGGATTCGCATTTTTCGCATACGGTTTCGATGAGTGCTTCGGTCGCCAGTTCCTCATCGCGAATTCTGCTAACCAGGTCCGTCAGGACCGCGAGGTTATCTGGGAGGTCTACCAAATTGCTTGAATCGTCCATGCGAGCTAGTTGGTCTGCAGTTGATTCCAATTTGGCGGCGACGCTAAGCAGCTCGTGACGAGTGTGTTCGTATGTTGCCGCCCAACCTTCCAACTCACTCCGCTGCGGCGCGCTCACGGACAGCTTCAGCAACGATTCGCTCGGCTCGCGAATCCCTAGTGTCTCCAAGGCTCGTGCGCGGCCAACATCAGCTTCCTCATGCTGCCGTTTCAACTCCAGGAGCTGATGCCTAAGTTTCGGAATATTCGCCGCTTGATGGCCCAGCGCCTCTACGCTGGCGCTAGATTCCGGGATTGCATTTGTTCCCGTGAGTAAAGCAACCGCTTTCTGCTCCTCGGCCAAGCGATCTTGTTCTTGTTGAACGGATTGAGCCAATTGGGTTTGCTGTTGTGCGTAGTCACTCCACTGCGCAATAAAGGTTGCGTCGACACCTTCGGGAACGGACACGGCGGCCAGTGCTTGGTCGATGCGAAGCAATTCCAGGCGTATGGGAAACGCATGCTTCAATTTCTCCGCGCGTGTCAGCTGCTGATGCAACTCTGCGAATTGAGCCTTGGCGTCGTCGCCGCGCTGAGCCGCAGAACGCAACTTACTACGCAGTTCTTCGACCGCCTGCGGCAAAACTTGCAGGGCTTTCAATTCTTCCTGACGTGCGCGGATTTCGCTCAATAGTGTGCCGATTTGACTGGCCCCGCGCGATCGATAGAGCGTGGTGGTTGAAGTAGTTAATTCATCGCGCAACTGTTGTAATAAACTCGCCCCGCCCATTCCGCCACCGGCCAAAGCCTCCGATAGTTTTGCGCTTTTCAAGGACGCTTCGCCTGCCCGAAGTTCTTCGAGTGAGAATCCGAAAAGTTGTTGGTAGCTTTCCAAATCCATCTTGCCGAAAAGCGCTGGAAGATCTTCGGCTTGCAAACGCCTCGCCCCATGCTTACCCGAAACTTCATCTTTACGCGCCTTTTTGCGCGAAAACTGAAACACAGAACCGTCCGCCAATTTGCCCAAGACTTCAGCCGACATCGGCTTGCCCGTTAGATACGGAGTCCGTGATGGAAAGCCAAACATCGCGTGCCGCAGACCATTGAGCGCCGTCGTTTTGCCAGATTCATTGGGTCCGTACACCAACACCAGCGGCGCGCCGTCGAACTGAAACTTTTGTCGCGCGTATACACCAAAATTCTCGAGCACGATTCGATCCAGCTTCATGCTTCACCTGCCCGAACGAGCCGCGAAACCAACAAATCCTCAGCTTGCGAAACCATGTTCAACAGTTCCGTATCGCGATCCGCATCGCGCAGCAGCGGCCAATCCACTTCTGTTAACTCAACTCGCGCCTTCTTCAGCAACTCGTCCAGCTCACTCCACATCTCTTTCTGAAGCTTTGCATCCTCGCGAACTTCGTCAGTAATCAGCGACAGGTACTTCAGCGGCAGGTCCAGATCCGCGTTGGTCATCATCTTAGCGGGATGGGTGCGAATTTTGACCGATTCAAGCCAGACGTCAGCATACTCATGAATGCGAAGTGCGAGAGCATCCGACAAACGTTCGACGGTGGCAGGTTGCGTCAACTCTGCGTGCAGAGCGGTGTTCCCTTCCAAATGTAATCGAACCGCCAGAGCAACACCGTCGCTGCGAGTCGAACCCAGCAACGGACTGAGTGCATCCTCGACCAAATCCTCGATGTCACTCAAACGCTGCGCATTGCGCAGATCGATCGACAACAATTGCCAGCGCAGGCTATCCGTTGGGACGAACTCCATCTTTTCAATATGGTTGTCTTCAACGCTCACCAAGTAGCAACCTTTAACACCGCATTCTCGCACGTGACGACCCTGCGTGTTACCGCAGTAGCCAATCCAGCATTTCTCGCTCAGCGATTGCTCAGTACGCTGATGGATATGCCCCAGCGCCCAGTACTGATAACCTTTACTTTCGAGCAAGCCGATCGAAGTCGGTGCATAGCTGTCGTGTTGTGACGAACCGCTAAGCGAAGTGTGCAGCAGGCCAATATTAAAGTAGCCCATCACTGCGGCGGGATAAGTTGCGGCAAGATCCGTTGATTCAGCCCGGGCACCAAAGCTCTGGCCATGAATCGCAAGTCGAGCGTCGTCCAGGCGAATCGTTTGCGGAGCATCACTGGAAAGTTCGTGAATACCGTCGGACCAATGGATAACTCGCTGCGCATTGCTGACAGCATCATGGTTACCGCGAATCAACACGACCGCAATTTTCTCACGTACCAGTCGTTTTAACTGGCTTTCGACCCATAGTCCCGCGCCAGCATCTTTTACTGGACCATCAAACAAATCGCCGGCGAAAACAACTGCGGCGACTTTTTGCGTGATCGCCGTCTGCACGATGGTCTCAAGCGAGCGGCGACTGGCGCGGTGCAACTGACTGGCGGTAGCCTCATCGAGGCTCCGCAGACTGCAAAGCGGACTATCCAAATGCACGTCCGCGGCGTGCAAAAAACGAATCCTGGTCATGCGTGCTTCCGTGTGTACGATTCCAACTCGCGCGGTTCATCCAGCTCCTTGAACATCCATGGTGATTATTATACGAAAAACACTCAATGTACGGTACGGGAACAACCGGGACTACGAAACAACCTGCGAAGCCGCGGTAGTCCGCAAGTTTCATGATGTCAACTGCCCGCAATGAGCCGTGGTGTCGCAGACTCCGCCACAGCCACCCAGGCCATTATTTTGGCCATTATTTTGGCCATTATGTGGGCCATTATGTGCATGCCGGGCACTTATTCTCCTGCACGATTGGCGGCACCCGGAGTTGGAGCTAACGGTTGCCACTTGTCAGTTTGATTTGCCAGACGACCGAAGGAAATGTCATCGGTCTGAGCATCGAACTTTACATAGTCGATTACTGCATTGCCGCGTTGATCGGCGTCGACCAAATAGACCACTTCGCCTTTGCTCGACAGTTTAAAATTCGCGTGCAGCCCAGGAGTCGCTTTGTTGTGTTCGTCCGCCCACACCACCAGATAGGATTTAGCGGCCAGCATTGTGCCGTCCGGAAAACGCCACTTGAGAGGCGATTTTTCGCTGTCTGTTAGATACATGCCGCTCAAGTCAATCGCGTCGCCGGTTGGATTGTAGAGTTCAACGAAATCTTCGAACTCGCCTTGAGGGTCCTTGCCGCTCTTTGTGTTGCCGGCCAGCAACTCGTTGATGATCACCCGCGCCTTACTGGCTTTCGGATTTTTAGCGATTGCCTTCACGTCGATCGAAGGCGCAATAATGGGTACTCGATTCGATATATTCAGTTCACTCACGGCAGCCACGGCTGGATTCTTAAGCAAGTAGGCGCTACGCGTCTCGATAAAATTGCGAAGCCCTTGGCGCGGTGTACCTTCTGCCGGTAACTCGGGACTTGTAGCAACCAAAAAACCATCATGCGAGGTCAGCTTGCGGGTATCAGCAGCGAGTTCACTATCCAGTAACTTGCGAGCGCTCGCGATGACGGGTTCCAACTCCGCCCAGGTCAGCGATTGTTCAGCAATCGTGCGAACGCGCTGAAGATATTTTTCCTTCAGTGATGGTACCGCCAGCAATTTGCTGCGCAGTGGCATGCGCGCGTTGTCCAATCCAACGAGTGGGTCGAGATCGACACCGCCTTCATTGGGAAAACCGCCAAATCCTCCTGGTCCACCGCCAGGGCCGCCGAATCCAAGAAAATCGAAGAACCCGGGGCCGGCACCTTCCGGCCGACGGCCTTCCTCTCCCGGAGGTCCACGTCGCGGTTCGTCGGCTGGTGGCGCGCCTTCAGCGAGAGGTCGGCCACGTTCCGTTCCACCCCCAGGACCACCAGGACCACCGCGACCTCCACGTCCGCCACCTGGGCCGCCACCCATCGCACCGTGAAAGGCTTCGTTCATATCGTGTGGTATGAAGTGGAATTTGCGACTCTCATCTTGATAGATGCTGTAATCGCTAGCTCGCGTCCAATAACCATCGCTATTTACCAATGAGCAATCTAGTGCCAGGAACCACAACGCTTCTTCAATATCCATTACACCGGACAGTGTTGCCTCTAATTGATCGGTCGGCGTTTCATTCAACAGTCTGCAGAGCTGAATAAGATCCTGCCAGGCTTGTTCGTCATCGCCGGATTTAATCTGAAAGCGACGCTTGTACTCTTCAACATCTTCGCCAAAGTATCGCAGTCCGCCGTCTGCCCCCGGATTGCCGCTGACCTTCCAGCGAGCTCCCTTGGTTGTACCAAAATTCTCCGATACAAAGTCTTTGTTGAATTGCTGCACGTTGACATACACGCCCCAGTTCTCTCCGTTGATCACCACGCGCACAAAGTTTGCTTTCGGCGCGGCAATGTATTTGCGAGCTATATGTGAATACAGCACGCTACTAAGGAAAGAGGCGTCACCGTTGGAATTCAGCAAGTTGAGGGTCTTGTAACCATACAGCCGCTGGTCCCCGTCGACAAAGTCCATGGTCAGGTTGAGTGAGCGCTTGGAGCCGGCCGGGACCATCATGTACGATGACATGCCGCGGAAGTGAACGCCAATTTCAGGATAAGTCTTGCCATCGACAACCAGCTTGGCGGGTACTTCCACGTCGGTATTATTGAAGGCTGCAAGTTCCTCTTCCCACTTGTCGTTGTCAAACGTGATGAACAGCGTTCGCAGAATAGAAGTGTCATAGAGATCGGCATCGGGAAACTTTGGAGCTTGATCGACAGAGATTTTCTGCCCAGGCTTCGAAGGCTCGCGCGGGCCGCCAGGACCACCACGACCTCCAGGTCCACCTGGACCGCGTCCTCCACCAAAACCACCGCCACCGCTGCCCGATTCGGCGCGCGCTGCCGCGCGCTCTTCGGTGTTTAGACGGCCATCGCCGTCTTTGTCAAATTTCTCCACCAATGCTCGATTGGCTCCCATGCCACCCGGTCCGCCCGGTCCGCCAAATCCAAATCCACCACCAAATCCACCACCCGGTCCACCGAATCCTGGTGGGCCAAAACCGAAGTCAGGAATAATCTCTTCACCCTCTAACTTGCCGTCAGAATTCTTATCGAGGGAACGCAAGGCTGCGGGTGCCGCAGCCAGTTCTTCTGCGGATATTTCACCATCGCCGTTCTTATCGATTGCCTGCAATACTGGCAAAGGCGGAAAGGGCGACTGCTGTGCCAGCAGCATGGGCAGGGCGAACAGGGCGACGCCCAGCAAGCCGATACCTAGAGTTCCAAATAAAATTCGTCTCATGTCAAGTCTCTCATTACAAAGATAAGTGTTTCAATAAGCAACTAGGCCAAGCATTGCGCAGCCGTGGACATATTTCGAACAGCGCTGAGCACGCAGTTGCAGCGGGTAGAACATCTCTTTTAACTCATATTCGCTCCCCACCGGCGTCTTGCCTTCCAGCACTACAAAATCCGGTTTACATTGCGGAAAGCTTAGCGAAATAGCCCGCTTGCCAGTTTGGTCGTAGTATTTCAAATCGTAATCGATTGTCGAACGCAATCGACCATCGATCGAGGCGAAGTGTTCGCGTTTGTACTCCACGATCACCACCGGCTCGTTGTATTGAACCACATCGGCCAATAACCGTTCCGGTACGATCGAATACAATTCCTCGTAAAGTCTCCGATAAGTCCGTTCGCCGATCGGTGTTTCACCGCTGACGCGCATCCGATTCTTACCCGTCACCCGGTTGTCGCGCCACTTAATTTCTAGATAGCAATTGGTACCGGGTTTCATTTGGTCATACCACCGCAATCGCAGCTTGCGGCGCAGCCCGAGTCCATCGAGATTTGCATGGCAGGCCGAAAGGCTGGCGTCGTCGAAGTAAATGCTCCGCACGATCGACACTGGACGATTGTGGACCAGTCGCTTCGAGCTACCTTGCAACAGCGATCGAATCGTTTTCACATCGGTATCTTCGAAAACAAATTTTGTTTCGCGCCGCTCTGCCAAGTCTCGCCGCGTTTCGCTTTCATCAATCAAGCTGAGCAAGCTGTCACCATTTTTCAATAATGCAAATTCACTCTGCAATCAAGTTGCGTTTAAGTTCACGTACGAGATCTCACAATCTGGCAGACGCTCGCGCAGTTGTGCCATCAATGATCCGGTCTCACCGGGTTGTGTCTCCTTGATCACCACACGTACTTGGCCGCGTCCTTGTTCGACATCAAATCGCTGAAGTCCAAACTTCTTGACAACTTGTTCTAAAACCGCCAGCGCGCTTGTTTCGCCTATGCCAAAGTATTTTTCTGCGTCGCCGCTGATCGTCAGCAACAACTTCTGATCGCGTCTACCTCGTCCCGTCCAGTACATGCCGATAATGAAAATCGAAGAGACCAGTAACAGCACCACAGCCAACAGTGGCTGACCTGCACCCAACGCTAATCCCACTCCGATGCAAAGAAACAGATACACCAACTCTTCTGGCTCTTTGATTGCCGCTCGAAAACGTACGATCGAGAGCGCGCCCACCAACCCAAGCGATAGCGCCATCGACGACTTTACTACCGCGATCACTCCAATGGTTACCAGAGTCAGCAGTGGAAATACACGAGTGATCGAGTCCGCATCGCTGGCCGACGATCCACACTGACGGTACAAAAATCTAACGTACAAACTCATCGCGCCGCCGACCAACAGGTAGACTGCTAAAGTCAAGGCGGAGGTATTTTGCTCCACCGACACCGACTTGAGCAGTTGATCGAGCGATTCTTTTAATTGCACATCCATTAGACCACTTTCCATAACATATTTCGGAGCGACAGCCGATTTTTTTCGATTGCCTCGCACCGTCGGCGTCTGTGCGCCTACTCAACGTACTGAAAAACCGCCCGAAGATTCCACCGGAAAACTCAGTTTTGCCAATATAAATCTTCCTTTAAACTGTAATCTCGGGCCGAATCTGCGAACCCCGGGGGAAACGGATTTGCCGAATTCGGTACAGATAATAGCCTTAAGATAGGGCTTGCAGCTGGATCTCCGACTTCGTGCTAAAATCCCAAAGTATGGCAGACGCAGCATCGGCTACTGATGAAGGTTCGTGAAACCCTTAGCGTACGCGCACCTGATACCGATGTGTTTTTAGTGGGTCGCTCCTGCCGGGTGCGACTTCAGGCGCACCGTATTGTCAGAATTGCCGATAGGGCGTCACCTCTGTCCTTTTACACCACGTTCTACCAGCCGTTCAACCCCTGCAGACCTAGACGGCGTTTGATAAGGAAGGCCCAAGCCACCGGGATTGTGCCTACTTCAGCGATGGTCGCACCCGGCAGGAGCGACCCACCAACTCAAAGGTATGCGCACTTTATTCCCGGATGCACCGTTTTTACAACCGTTGAACCAAATTTGTCTAGCGGAGCCTAAAAGTTCCGTTGCTGAGCTACTGCTCCAAATACTATCGCAATCACATAGAAAGCCATCACGATAATATTGAGTGCTAACGAAACAATTCCCACGATGAATCCAGCTTGCGCCATGCCGCGATGCTCGAGGCCGACGCCTGTTTGATCGATCAGCGCTTTGGCTTTGTTACCTCGGTAAATTGCAAAAGGTGCCAGGACGATACCGCAGCAAAAAAAACTCACGATGCCCACGACCAGGGCAGTGATGGCTTGTGATTTTATTTCCTTGAGTATTTTTGGATCGCCACCACCCTGAGATCCACTTGCCACGGGCGCGTAAGGATTATCGAACGGGGAATTGCTCATCGCGTACAGCTCCTGGCGAAATTTGGGGATATGATTTCAGTCGCGTGATTCTACGAAAGCGAAGTTGGCGATACAAGCTAGGCTTGCCCACCGTAAACACCCGGAGCCACGCCGGTTTTAGAGCTCATAGCAGCTCGGTCGACGCAGCTCGGTGGACCGTTTTTGAAAGTGGGGATTTAAGAAAATACGCCAAGTTTGAGACATTTTTCTTGATTTCCTAGGCCGAGTCGTCAAGACTAGGCACTAAATAAAACGATTTCGCCATCGTCATCAGGGTACCGAGGGCGACACCTCGTTTTGTGTCGGGATCAATAGTCAATGATCTATCTGCATTTTTCTTTCTATCTCTGACAACGATATTAGCAAAAGAGAAAACCATGAGACAACCGTTGGGCGTTAAGTGCCTTGTACTCGCGAATGCATTTTTATTTTTAGCTTTTACGTCAATACTCCGGGCCGATGAAGTACTTCGCTGGAATAACCTGCTGCTAGATTCCGTGCGTGCGGAGTTAACTCCGCCCCCAATCGCGTCGCGCAAAATGGCAATTACTCACATCGCAATTTATGATGCCGTGAATTCGATCGTTCAGAATCACGAACCGTACATTTTCTTCACGCATGCGACTATCGACTTACCCCTGAATGCCGCAATTGCACAGGCCGCGCATGATACTCTGAGCGCACTTTTCCCGTTATTTAACTACGATACCGAACTGCACGCTACTCTAGACCTAATCCCTGATAGTCCGCAAAAGACTGCGGCCATGCAGCTGGGAAGGGAGGCTGCAATTGCGATTCTTGCCCACCGAGCTGGTGATCCGAGTGGGACAGTTGCGAGTGGAAGCCCCCCCGCGCTGGCTCCGGGAGTTTGGCGACCAACGCCGCCAGCAAACGCTTCCTACTTGTTGCCTGGTTGGGCTGCGATGCCTCCATTTGCAATGCTCGTTCCGGACCAGTTTCGCCGGCCTGGACCGCCGCGATTGCAATCGGGAGAGTACAGTAAGTCTTTTAATCGCGTGAAAAGTATCGGACACAAATTGTCTACGGTGCGAACTGCCGATCAAACCCAAATTGCATTTTTCTGGGCAGACGGTCCTGGGACGGCAACACCTCCTGGCCATTGGAACGTTATCGCTCAAACAGTTGCATCTCAATTGGAACTTTCCTCAGCAGAGAACGCTCACTTATTTGCATTGCTGAATATTACGCTGGCGGATGCCGCCATCGTCGCGTGGGACATGAAATTTGAATATTATTTTTGTCGACCGATCACCGCCATCCGCGAGGCCAATCTGGATGGCAATCACAAGACCCAACAAGAAAGTACTTGGGAACCCCTTATCAATACGCCACCGTTCCCAAGCTATGTCAGCGGCCACAGTACCTTCAGTGGCAGCGCGGCAGCTTTGTTGAAACGTTATTTTGGAACCGACAAGGTCGCTTTTAGCACTACTACTGACTCACTCCCACTACACGGTGTCTACCGGTCCTTCCCCAGCTTCAGTGCGGCTGCTGATGAGGCCGGCCAAAGTCGGATTTATGGTGGAATTCACTTCGACTTCGATGACAAGGATGGCCAGCAAGCAGGACAGCATTTAGCAGATTACGTCTTTGAAAACCTCCTGAGACGCGACTGAATTGCAAGTCTCCATGGGAATACTACTAACTTCCCAGTTTACGCACAAATTGCTGGGAAGTACTTATTTTCCGGGTGCCTAATTGGACAGCGCCACTTGGCGCTCCAAAGCGAAGTCATAACTTTTGCGGCCAACCGCCAGCTTGTCTGGCAGGAGCCAGTGGTTGGGCAACTAGTTGGTTAGTCCTGGCCCAGTTTTCCCCCTACCTCGCCGCTTCTGCAGCGAAAGGCGGCAGAAGCGGCGAGGGTAGGGGGAAGGCAACGTTCAAGCGAGTTTCTAGCCATTCAACCGCGGTTCCTGCCAGCATAAATAAGCGAACGCTCAGCGCAATTTGACAGGCTTTGCTTCGTTTTCGATGAGCAGAAGAAACTGATCAGCTGCAATATTCTTGAATTCTTGTTTCTCGCCTGCATGCCACTGGACTGATATGGTCACAGGTTCTGGAGCCTGTCCAAGTCCAAAACTCAAACGAGTCCCAAAATGGCTTTGGTAACCTCTCCCGGAAACTACGGCTTGGGCCATGGTGCTATTACCGCAGCGGATGGTAACGAGCGAACCAATCGCGTCGCGGTTACTGTGTTTTCCGCTGAGTTGCAATTGGAGGTAGTGATTGGTGTTCGTCGTTGCGTTCTGAATTAACTGAGGTTGATCGTCAAGGTTAAGTACAACGACGTCGACATCGCCATCGTTGTCAAGATCATCCAGGGCGATACCTCGACTAACGTCAACTGCCTTTGCAGCAGAGCCGACCGTTGAGGATACGTCGGCAAATCGCTTTCCGTTAAGATTGCGGAAGACATAATTTGGCGTCGCAAATTTTTCCGAATCTTTGACACGCGATATACTTGCCAGCACATGTCCGGAAGCCATAAACAAATCCGGCCAGGAATCCAGATCAAAATCGGCAAAGCCTACGCCCCATTTCACACTCTGCGCCGCAGTGCCCAATCCTACGGCTGCACCAAGGTCGTCAAAATAACCGTTGCCCGAATTGCGATAGAGTGTGGGTATCTCCCCCATGTAATTGGTGGTTACCAAATCCAAATCGCCGTCGCAATCGAAATCGGCGACATCCGCGCCCATAGTACCCTGTTGCGCACCTGTAAGATCGTAGGCAACTCCCGCGAGCAGGGCGATTTCTTCGAAGGTTGAGTTGCCTTTGTTCTCGAAGAGAAAATTGGCCGCAGAGTCATTGCTTACAAAGACATCGGTGTCGTGATCGCCATCAAAATCAAATGCCACGATGCCCATACCGGGACCTGCGACTAGATCAATGCCGGATTCGCTGCTGATATCGACAAATTCGCCGTCACCCGAATTGCGATAGAGTGTGCTTTTTTCCGGGTTAAAGTCCAATGGACCAGGTGCTCCCGGCACTCCGAAAACAAAGCGAGTTCCACGTTGATCGAATGAGAAGTCCACATAGTTCGCAAAGTACACATCTAGGTTTCCGTCGCCATCGATATCCAGCAGCGCCACTCCAGCACCCACTCGACGCCTTGTGTCGGTCGGTGGAAACTCGCGTCGCTCAAAGGTGCCATCGCCATTGTTCTGCAGCAGGATATTAGGTCCAAAATTAGATACGAAAAGATCTTGGTCTCCATCGTTGTCAAAATCTCCCGCCGTCACGCCGACGGCAAAACCAAGGTCGCCGCTGCCAGATTGGCTGGTAACGTCCGTGAACTTCATGTTTCCCATGTTGCGGAACAAGCGGTTAGTCGGAGCGTTAGATTTCCTTTTTTCGTTCAAAGGATCCAGAGGATCGGCTCCGTTCAAAAAATAAATGTCGATCAAGCCATCGTTGTCATAGTCGAAAGTTGCCAGCCCAGCAGTGACTGTCTCAATAATGTAGAATTTGTTAGTGCGGCCACTGAAGTGCTCAAAGTCGATTCCGGATGGCTGGGTCACGTCCTCAAGCAAGATCGGCGCTTGCCCACGACACACGCCGCACAGGCTCAAAAAAACAAAGTAGGCCGCGAGCAGGTAGTTACTGCGGATACCCCAAAAATCTATACTCATCGGTGCCCTATACGCCGGCTACAGCAGTAAAGTGAAAATGGTTGCTAACATCGAACGTCCCTATTGTACCGTTTCAATGCAATGAAGCGATCAACCATTCAAGCTAACTCAAAGCGGCGAAAGGGTGTAAGTCACTCGAGCGACCCCCAAGCGACCGACGAGCGGACATCGACTGGCAAGCCGAATCGACGATTTTGGTTGATTGTAAGCGTCGGCTTGGCCGTGATCCTGTTGGTCGGCGGAGGACTGGTCGCGTATCGCACGTCACTGAACAGCAGCATCGCGGGATTACGAAGTTCTTGCGAGCGAGCGCGCCGCAGCGGTGACTGGCCCGAGATGGAACGGCTGGCACGCCAGTGGGCGAGCCTCGAGCCGGAGCGAGCAACGCCATGGACGATGGCGGCGGCGGCGGCTAGGGCCATGGGAGAATTAGAGCAATGCGCGCAGTATCTTTCCCAATTGCCCAATACAGCACCCGTGGAAGCCTTCCACGAGTTGAGTTTGCTGCAAATGGAAACACTCGTTCAACCACTCGCCGCCCGAGACACATGCCAGCGGGCACTGAAGCAATATCCGACCGACAGTGAGTCGAGTTTGAGGCTGTTGTTTATCCATGCCATGATGTGCGATCGAGATGCCCTGATTGCGGAAGTAGAGCGAGCAATTCGCAGCGGAGCGGATTCGCGTGTTACCTACGCCTATTGGGTCAGTGCCACCTGGCTGACCTTTTCCAACGGCTACGACATCAATCGTTTCTGGCTGGAAAAGCAACCTGACAATGAGACCTTTGAAGTCGCTGCCGCAGCGCACTTGTTATTCAATCGAGATCTCGCCGGTACAGCAACTCAAACGGACGTTGGTCAAGCGCAAAGAGAATCCACGACCGAAAATCAACAGCTTCTCCAGTCCCTCATGGAACGCTATCCCAAGAACAAAGAGTTGCTGGCAATCGTCCTATCGAACCTAATTCAGGTAGGCGATGTGGCTAGATTTGCGGAAGTGCTCTCGTCGGCACCACCGGAGACGGCGAGCGACAGCCGCTTTTGGAGGTTTAAAGGTTGGTATCATTCAGCCATCGAAGAATGGGACGCAGCTGCGAAGGCCTATGAACAGGCTCTGCAGTTATGTCCAGTTGATTTTGCGAGCCAAAATGAGCTGGCGGGGGTTCTGCGTCGTACTCAAGGCATCGAAGCCGCCAAGGAAACACAGATCAAAGCGACGTTAGGAACCGAAGTAGCGCTGTCGATTCTTCGAGCGGCGAGCTTCGAATCCATGCCCGTTTCCGATTATCAAAAAATGGCAGATTATCTCGAGCTTTGCGGCAAAAATGAGTTCGCGCAACGCTTAAGAAGACTCACTGAATGAGCTTATGCATCCCTCTACCAAAGCGCATCGATTCACTCTAGCCACGACAATCGTATTCATGATTGGGTGTGGTTCGAATTCGAGTATGGGTCCGGTAGATGCGTCATCCAAGCCACCCATAGAAAATCCAGCCAACCCACAGACTGCGCCGTTTAAGATTGAACGCTCAAAGATATCGCAGGCTAAGGAGAGCGCGGTGCAAGCGGACGTGCCCAGCACAGGGGCGAGCGCGCCTGCGACTACGAGTCTTATGTTTACCGAAGTTCAAGATGACCTTGGCCTTGACCACGTCTTTAGGACCGGTGCTCGCGGTCAATTATTAGCCGTCGAGACCCTCGGTGGCGGTTGTGGTTGGCTCGACTATGACTTGGATGGCCGCATTGACATCATTTGCAATCAAGGCGGCGATTCAACCGCTTCGAATCTCAGCACGCAACCGGTGGATGCCCTGTTTCGCAACTTAAGTGTGTCGTGGCCGCGAGTGGATGTACCGGCTCGATTGGTTGAATCTGCCTTTAGTCAGGCGGTCGCTGTGGGTGACTTTGACAACGATGGATTCCAGGATATTTACATCAGCAATGTTTTCGCCAATACATTTTGGTGGAATTGTGGTGACGGTACTTTTATGGA
>JANLQO010000244.1:0-2717 GCA_031367855.1 Planctomycetia bacterium
CCCGGAACGTTGAGGCTGATGCCCACGCGGTCGAAACCAATTGCGAGATGGAAAGTCCGGAAGAAAGGACCTTTTTCTTGAGAGCCGCAATATCCTGATCGCCAATCAACGGATGATCGACGACAGGTAGCGGGTCTTGCCAAATTTGAGCCTCAGGAACCATCGGTCCGAGACAACGCGAAAGAGGCCCCATATCGCGATGCGTTAGTTTGTACCATGCCTTGGAGAAGGCTTTGGCGAACTGGTCAGGATTATCGTGGAATCGTTTTGAAATCGGGCCATAGATTGGGTCCAACTTCAGAGCCATATCGGTCGTAAACATCATCGGTGCGTGATGCTTCGATTTGTCGTGTGCGTCCGGCACTATTCCCTGTGCGGATGCACCCTGGGGCGTCCATTGCCATGCACCGCCCTGGCCCTTCACCAGTTCCCAATCGTAGTCAAATAGGTTGTCGAAGTAACCGTTTGACCAAGCTGTCGGAGTCGCCGTCCACGCTCCCTCCAGCCCACTGGTGATCGTGTCGTCAGCATTGCCCTTCCCAAAACTATTCTTCCAGCCAAGACCTTGCTCTTCGAGGCTGGCTCCCTCGGGTTCAGGACCGACGAACTTACTTGCATCCGAAGCACCATGGGCTTTGCCAAACGTATGACCGCCGGCAATCAGAGCAACGGTTTCTTCGTCATTCATGGCCATGCGACCGAACGTTTCGCGAATGTCCTTAGCAGAGGCAAGCGGATCCGGCTGGCCATTTGGTCCCTGTGGGTTCACGTAGATCAATCCCATCTGAACTGCGGCGAGCGGATTCTCAAGCTGCCTGTCTCCAGAGTAACGCTTGTCTCCCAACCACTCGCTTTCGGGTCCCCAATAGATATCCTCTTGCGGTTCCCAGACATCTTCGCGACCACCGGCGAATCCAAACGTTTTCAAACCCATCGACTCGAGGGCAACATTTCCGGTCAAGACCATCAGATCGGCCCACGAGATCTTGTTGCCGTACTTCTGCTTGATCGGCCAGAGAAGTCGACGTGCTTTGTCTAGGTTGGCGTTGTCGGGCCAACTGTTGAGGGGCGCAAAACGCTGTGTACCATACGATGCTCCACCACGACCATCGGCGACGCGATATGTACCTGCACTGTGCCAAGCCATGCGAATAAACAGTGGCCCATAATGGCCATAGTCAGCCGGCCACCACTCCTGAGAAGTGGTCATCAACGCATGGAGGTCCTTTTGCACAGCATTCAAATCGAGTTTCTTGAACTCTTCCGCATAATTAAAGCTCGGTCCCATGGGGTTGCTTTTGGCCGAATTCTGATGAAGGATCTTCAAATTTAATTGATCGGGCCACCAGTCTTCGGTCGACAGGCCGCCTGCGGCCGTAGTTCTTTCCGCCACAGGTCTTGGAGTTCCACCGATTACAGGGCATTTACTACTGCTATTAACTTTTTTTGCTTCGATCTGTTTTCCACCCTCGTCGGTGCGGTTGACCTGATTCTGGGCAAGCACGGATGTCGCAGTGCACAGCACCGCGACGCTCGCCGTGAATCGAGCGATGCGAATTGTCGTGGTCATAAACTCTCCTAGGGTTGGGTTTGAAACTCGACGATTTGATGTGAACTCGCCTGACGTCATCCAGTTTGCCCTTTCGCGAGCAATCCGTCCAATGCATTATTGTAATACTATCCATGCACTCTACGCATGCTATAGGGACGGACCAACGGGCACCTCCGAACGCATCGATTGCGTACAATTAATGCACACGGTGCATTTCAGCTAAGCCAAATCGAGGGGATTTTGAAGATGGAACTGGAACAACTACGGCACTTCCTGAAGGTCGCGGAACTTAGCAATTTCACGCGAGCAGCAGAAGCGGTAGAACTATCGCAGCCAGCCTTAAGTCGCTCCATCGCCCGCCTTGAGGAGGAACTTGGACAGCCCGTGTTCGAGCGGCAGACTCGCAACGTCGCGCTAACCGATGCTGGAAATCTTCTGCTCATTCGAGCTCGCCAGATCCTGTTGCTGGTTGATGACGCCAAAGCTGAAATCTGCGACGACGGTCAGACCGGTCGGATTCGCGTCGCCGCAATTCCGACAATCGCCCCCTACTTCTTACCAGAGCGATTAAGGGAATTCCACCGAAATTTCCCTCAGGCCAAGATCATCGTTCACGAAGACACGACTGATAATCTGCTAAAGAAGCTCACTGACGGGCTAGTTGACGTTGTGATTGCTTCGCTTCCCATCGAAGCCAAGTATTTAGAGGTCGAGAAGTTATTCGATGAGGAGCTATTGCTCGTCATTCCAGCCGAGAGTCCCTTGGTGAAGAGAAAGTCCATTCATTTGCGCGACATCCAGTCGTTACCGTTCGTGTTGCTAAATGAAGCTCACTGTCTTACCGATAGTGTTGTCTCGTTCTGCAGACAGAGTTCTTTCCAGCCGTTGTCCGTTGAGCGTACCAGTCAACTTGCAATGGTGCAGGAACTGGTGGCACTGAATCACGGCATCAGCCTCGTTCCGCAAATGGCCAGAGATCTCGATACAAATGAACGCCGTGTTTATCGCTCATTGCACGGAACTAAGCCGATGCGAAGCATTGTGATGGTAACGAATCCATATCGTTACCAAAGTCTTTTGCAACGCAACTTTCAAGAGTCGATGCGTTGCGTCAATTGAGACAATTGAACGACTCACGAATACCCGGTTGCGGGTTCGGCGAAGG
>JANLQO010000263.1:0-20133 GCA_031367855.1 Planctomycetia bacterium
GTTTGTGTCATCGCGACCACATTGCCATCGCGGTCGGCTGTCGTCAAATGAGTCGTGTGTTTTTCGCGACCGAATAAGTTGGTTGCAGCGCTGGGCGGTTGGCCGTGACTGGTGACCGCCACAGCTTTTTCCAGATCGATGTCACTAGCACGCTTCCGCAGATACTCTGAATCCAGCAAACCCAGTGGTACATCTGCAAAATCGGCATCGCCAAGCCAATGCGCGCGGTCAGCCATAGCTCGCTTCATAACTTCCAACAAGAGATGAATGCCCGCAGCCGGAGAGGATGTGAAAACATCCCTCACATCGAAGTTGCTCAGCATGCCCAACATCTGTGCAATGTGAATGCCGCCGGAACTGGGGGGTGGAAAACCCACAACTTGATGTCCACGGTAGTTAGTTTTGATGGGCGTCCGTTCGACGGTCCGGTAAGCCGCCATATCCTCCGCAGTTAGCAGTCCACCGCATTCCCGCATCATGCGATCCAAACGCTCCGCGAATCCACCTGTGTAAAACCACGCGGCACCCTGCTCGGCAATATTACTCAGGGTTGCACCCAGGTCGGGTTGTTGCAGCAAGGAACCCGCCGCGCGTGGCAAACCTTGATCGTCGAGCAAGATGCGTTTCGATTCAGCGAATTGCCGCAGCTCCACCGCCGACCCTTGCAGGTTCGCCGCGTAATTGCGATCCAACTTGAATCCAGCCTTAGCAATTTTCGCAGCACCGAGCAGCGAGTCTTTCCAATGGATGCGTCCCCAACCCGATCCCAGGCGATCGAGAGCTGCGATCAGGCCGGGCACGCCGACGGCCAGCGCTCCAAGCTGGCTCAGCTTGGGATCGGGTTTACCGTCGCGAAAAAACATCTCAGGCGTCGCCTTCATCGGGGCTCGCTCGCGTCCGTCAATCGCGAAAACCTCACCCGTTGCTGTCCGTACCAACGCTAAACAACCGCCACCGATTCCGGAGTTATATCCATCCACGACTGATAACATCAGCGAAGCTGCGATGGCTGCATCGATCGCATTGCCACCCCGTTCGAAGGCTTCGATCGCTGCGCGACTTGCGAGCGGCTGAACTGTAGCAACCACGCCCCGTTTACCTCTCGCCAGAGTTACCGATTTAGCGGCTGATTCTTGGGAGAGCGCATATTGGGGCAGTTGCTGCCAGCCAGCAGCTAACCCTACCACCGTTCCAAGGAAGCTGCGTCGATCACTAACAAAACAATTTCTGGACATAGTAGCGGCTCGAACTGCGGGTAACGAATTAATTCGCTCCGGATTACGGCGGAGGAGAGCGATCCAAGGCTCACAGTCTAAACGAAAACGGGCAGCCTGCAGCAACCGCAAGGTGGCTTTGAGTTTAGAACGGTTGTCCTCAACGAATCCTGTCGAAACGCATCGGAACAGCTGTCGGAAGACATTCCCAAACGCACAGTTGTCACTAGGCAGCGTGTTTCTTGAGTGCTCTAGTTGGCTTGAGATTGAAGAGGCCGAAGATTTCGTCGGCGCTCAAGCCTGATGAGGCGGGCGCGTCGGTATCGGCGAAAAGCTGGTTGAATAGTTCTCTTTTCTTTTCGAGCACGTCGTTGATTCGCTGTTCGATCGTGTTGGCTGCCATCATGCGCGTTACGGTGACTGGTCCAGCGACGCCAATTCGGTGTGCGCGGTTAACGGCTTGATCTTCGACGGCTGGGTTCCACCAACGGTCGAAAAGAAATACGTACTGGCAGAATTGGAGATTCAAGCCCACGCTGCCCGCTCCGTAGCTCATCAAGATCAAGTGCTTCGATGGATCCGTTTTGAACTGAGCGATCACCGCGTCGCGTTTGTTCGACGGGATACGACCGTGATACTGCATGGGGCCGAAGCGCGCCAGCGGCTGGGCGATTTTATCAAGCGTCTCGACCCATTGACTGAAGATGATTGCCTTGTGTCCGCTGGCGGCTATTTCTTCCATGTCGGCTTCGAGCCGCTCGAGTTTGCAACTGGAACCGGTCAGGGGATCAAAGTTGCAGATCTGCTTCAGTCGCAAAACCAATTCGAACACGTGTTGGATGGTGAGTGTTTCGCCCATGTCGCTCAGTTGCACAATGCCTTCGTCCTCCGCAGTTCGATAGCTGTCGAACTGGGCGGAGGTGAGTTCGAGTTCTTCGTCGCGGAACATTTTAGGTGGCATTTCCGTCAGCACTTTGTCCTTGGTGCGGCGAATGATGTAATCTCGCGACGCTTGACTGATTGCTTTGAGCGACATGTCGCTGCGCAAATAGCCGGGTTGGAGGAATTCGAAAATGTTCACCAAGTCGTCCACGGAATTCTCAATCGGCGTACCTGTGAGCGCCCATGATCGCGTGCGTGGTAAAGCGCGAACGATTTCAGCAGTGGTGCTGTTGCGGTTCTTGATACGCTGCGCTTCGTCGAGAATTACTAGATCGAAATGCATGTCTGGAATATCGAGAATTGCCTTGTCTCGCATCAGCAATTCGTAATTGGCAATGCGAACGGGAGTGTCTTGTTGATTCCAAATATACTGGCGTTTGGCTTGATCGCCTTCGATTACCACCACGGGAATTTCGGGAGCCCATTGTCGAAACTCGCGCATCCAATTGGTCACTAGCGGCTTGGGGCAGATCAGCAGCACGTTGCGTAACTGACTTGATAGCAACAGCATGCGGACGGTTGTGATCGCCTGCATCGTTTTCCCCAAGCCCATTTCGTCGGCCAAGATGGCCGCTTCGCGTGGGAAAAGAAACGCGATGCCTTCGAACTGATAAGGGAACGGTGGGAATGGAAACTCGAGTCGCGCAGAAGCAATCAGATTCTCCAGCGGCGGTTGCAGCACGAAGTACAAGCGATCTTCTAGCTTGACCAAGTCCTTCGGCGGAGCGATGCGAGTGCGCTTAATGACTGCGGTCGCTGTGTCAAGGTCATCTACTTGACTCGTGCGGGGGCGCGTTTTTTCGGCGGGCGAATTCTTCGCCGCAGTTGCAAAGGGAGCCGTTGAGTCAGCCAACCCAAAGTCGGGGGATTCAGGAAATGAGAATCCAATCGTTGGGGGCAATTTGGATTGCAAGCGAATGGGAACGACCTGGATCTCCGCAAGCCCGATCGCCAGCGAATCCACTTCGAGCATTTGGCCGCGATCGAGCTGACCTTGCCAGCCCGTGGCCAGGAAGTCGATCGTCACAGGAGCACTGAGCATGGGTGCAGTTTGAGCAAACTCGATACCGCCCCAAATACTGTCGCTCATTGGCGTCTGCATGAGAATTCAAGCCGCTTTGACGATGGGGTGCGCTTCCAATAAAGCTTCAGCGATACGTTGGAAGGGTTCCGTGAGATCGAAATTCGGTGCTAGCTTGGGCGTGATATCGGACAGTAATTCACCGGTCACTGAACTCGACGAACTCACATAACAACGCACACCGGAAGATCTAATACAATTCAATTTCGTATCCGCTAAATGTGGCCGGCGCAAGTGCGCTTCGTTGGAATTGGCATCGTCGGCTTCGACTAACACCATCGGCTCGTCGCCAACTTGTTCGAACGCTAGTACTGCTGAGCAGTCGGTTAACAAAAGGCTTGGTTTCAGTTTTGCTTTGGTCACGAGCGCTTTGGCGATTTGTTCACCACAAATGAAGTCGTCCAGCGTAGGACCGTACAGCAGGGACTGAGCGCGACTTGGCTTGATCGGCAATGTGCAATGGAATTCGAGCGGCCTTCCCAACTGATTTAAGATCAGATAGCCGCCAAAATACCCATGTTCGGCATGATGTCGTACCGTAATGAAGCCCAATGCCAGCAATGTTTTGGTATTGCTCCCCATACTGATTCATAATCCCTTAGTTGCTAGCGTCAAGAGCGAATCGCGAGCCGCGAGACTCGTCCAGAGTCTGGTGTCGGGATTTGCATGGCATCGACTTTAACGCCCTTCTTGTTTGTGCCAGTTCTAGCGTCGCTTTCCAAGTTTATCTAGCTTGCCGCGCGCCATTCGCTCGACTGAAAGTAGCGGGCGACTATAATGAAAGCCAGTACTTCGATGGCATCATTCTCTGTTGGAGACACGCAAGTGGCCCACGACCCTTCTCAATATTCGCCCGTTTTCCGCATCGACGTTTCGGCGGAACCAACCGCATCGGCGGCACCGCTGCCAAACGAGGTGGGGCCGGCCACAGTGGCATTGCTGCGACAATTGGTACTTTCGCAAGAAAAGCAGAATCAGTTGCTTGAGCAATTGGTGCAAAACACGGTGAACGTCCAGAAACAGCGCGCGAATGAATTGCAGCAGTGGAAGGATGCGAATCCGCGGTTGGCGAAGGCTTGCCGGCGGGCAGCGGAAACGCTCTCAAAAGTTCAAGCGGAGTTCCTCGACAATCTGTCAAACGAGATTATCGAAAATGAAGACACTTTGATGGACGGCGAGTTCATGTTGAGCGAATTTGTGGATCGCTTCGGTCCTCGCATGGCACATCTCAATGGCATCCTCCAAGTGCTCGCACAATTAGGCAGCGGTGTACCTGCACAGGCTTGACCGTCAATCTTGGCTGGTTGCTGAATGAGTCTTTTTGTGATTATACGTGGTCGAGTCGCCCTGCGAGTCGATTAGGCTCACGTAAACGAAGGCTGATCCTCAGCTGATCCTCAGATAATGGCTCCAAGGAGCGGAGCAACTCGGCCGTGGCTCGGGGAATTTCTATTGTCCCTTGGGTTTACCTACATTTGGTATAATGACTGGTTGGTTTCCAATCAAAGCTGGCCTATCCTGGGGTTCCCTGTTGCATGTCTGAGACTACTGAAAAATCGATGTGGGTCGTTAATACGACGGACGAAGATTTCGAAGCGATCGTTTTCGAGGGTTCCAAAGAGCGTCTAGTGGTGGTCGACTTTTGGGCCGAGTGGTGCGCGCCGTGTCGAGCGCTTGGGCCGGTACTCGAAAAACTTGCCGAAGAGTTCGCGGGCCGATTCCTGTTAGCTAAAGCCAACACCGACAAAGCTCAACGAGCTGCCGCCGAATTTCAAGTTTCGGGAATTCCCGCAGTTTTTGCCATGCGGGATGGCAACCTAGTTGATTCGTTTCAAGGTGCGATGCCCGAAGCGGCCATACGCGATTGGATCCATAAGCAATTGGCGGGCACGCTGCTGCTTGACGCGAAATTACTCGCGGCCGCCGATCCGGTCGCTGCGGAAGCAAAGTTGCGGGAGTTCCTCGAACAGTCACCCAACGATGCACCGGCACTCATTCAGTTGGCCGCATTGCTGCTGGCACAACAACGCCGTGCCGAGAGCGGCGAGATCATCGAGTTGCTTGAAAAGCGTGGCTTCTTAGAGCCCTCTGCGGAGAAAGTAAAAGCGGCTTGGGAGTTGAGTTCAAAGGCCGGGGAAAGTATCGAAGCGGCGCGAACAAATGCAGAGGCAGATCCGAAGAATTTCCAATTGCAACTGATGCTGGCCGAAGTTCTGGCGGGTCATCAGCAGTACGAACAAGCGTTTGAAATTTGTCTGTCATTGGTCGCTCGTGATCGCAAACTGACCGGCGAGAAAGCTCGAGCGTTGATGGTCGACGTGTTCCGCGTGCTGCCTGAGGATGCAGAATTAACGCGCGACTATCGGCGAAAGCTGTCGATGGCGCTGTATTAATCGCGAGCTACCAAGCCAGTGGCGAAGCGCTTGCTTGCATGAAATCAATCGGGTTTTCGTGACTGTAGACTTCGCGGTAGCGTTCGGCAGATGCGACCCACTTTTGGTCTTCGTCGGCTGCAGCATCCACCCCAGAAGCGTGTTATGATGTTGAGTTAGCACAGCTTCGGCGGTGGAAACTTCCTTCGAATCTAAGTCTGTGATTTCGTAATTACACAGAAGTACAACATGGCTAAGACGTCAACAGAGACAGAGTTGCTGCCGCCGCAGTTGCTGGCGCGGCTGGAACGGCTGGAGCTGGTAAGTCGCAAAATCTTTCGCGGACGACTGAAAGGTGAACGCCGCAGTCGTCGCAAGGGCCAAAGCGTGGAATTCGCGGACTTTCGCAACTATGTTCCCGGCGATGACTTGCGGTTTGTCGATTGGAATCTTTACGCGCGGCTCGACAAACTCTTCCTCAAACTGTTCTTGGAGGAAGAAGATCTGCATGTTTTCTTTTTAGTCGATGCCAGCCCTTCGATGAACTTCGGCGATCCGACCAAATTTTTCGCTGCCAAACAGGTGGCCGCCGCCCTGGCGTTTGTCGGCATGTGTCGCGGTGATAGGGTGCGGATCGAATTCCTTGGGACCGAGAATCAATCGAGCCCAGTCCTACGTGGTCGCTCGCAACTTTGGCGCATGTCCGAATTTGTGCAGTCAATTGAACCTGAACAAATCTGCAATTTGACGGATGCAGTCAAACGATTTTGCTTGAAGAATACTGGCCGCGGAATCGTGGTGTTGCTTTCGGACCTGATGGATAAAAACGGTTATGAACCGGCGCTGCGGATGTTGGTCGGTCAGCAGATGGATGTGTTTGTACTACATATGCTTAGCCCCGAAGAGATGAATCCCGATCTTAAGGGCGATCTGAAATTGGTGGACTGCGAGGATAGTGATGAAGCGGAAATATCGGTCAGCACGGCGTTACTCAAGAAATACAAATCAACGCTGGCGGCCTATGTCGACCAAGCCCGGCGATTCTGTTCACAGCGCGGGATGACCTATTTGCTGGCACGTAGCGATCAAGGCGCGGATGTTTTGGTTGGGCAATATCTGCTCGAGCGAGGGTTGGTGCGATGAGTTGGATCAACATGTTGTCGTGGTGGCAGTGGTTGATCATGGCTGCCGTTCCGCCACTGATCGTGATGCTGTACTTCTTAAAGTTGCGGCGACTGCCTGTTACGGTGCCGAGCACCTACCTGTGGCAACGCACGATCGAGGATCTGCACGTAAACAGCATATGGCAAAAGTTGCGAAAGAACTTGTTGTTGCTGTTGCAATTATTGGTTGTGTTAGCGTTGATCTTGGCCTGCCTGAGACCGGGCTTTCGCGGTGAGGAAAAACTTGGCAACCGCGCGATCTTCATGATCGATAATTCGTGCAGCATGCAAGCCACGGATGTGGAACCGACGCGTCTGGCATCCGCCAAGAAAAAGGCGCTCGATATGCTCGATACGATGTCGGGCAGTGACGTAGCTATGGTGATTGCCTTCAGCGATCGCGCCGACGTGAAGCAGGGTTTTACCGGTGACCGAAGGCAACTTCGCGCCGCGATCGAATCGATTCAAGCCACGAATCACACCACCGATTTGAACGAAGCGCTGCGCGCCGCATCGGGTTTGGCCAATCCCGGCCGCACCAGTCAGATAGATAATATGGCCGATGTTCAAGTTGCAGAAGCAATTCCGGCAACGCTCTATATTATCAGCGATGGGGGTTTTGCTGCCCCACAACTGGATCTTGGAAACCTGACCGCTGAATTTTTTTCGATTGGGACGGAAACGCCATCAAACGTTGCTATCCTGGGGTTTACTGTCGATCGCAACGTCGAGAAACCTGGCAAGGTTGAGGCTTTTGCAAGGCTTTATAATTTTGGTCTCGAGCCCGTGACAGTTTCCGCTAGTCTGTCGCTGAATGGCGAACTGATTGATTCAAGCGATTTAAGGCTGGACCCCGAGTCCGGTGACGGGGTGACGTTTCCCATCGAAAACGCCACCGAAGGTCAACTTAAGCTCGAGTTGGAAGCGGACGATGATTTTAAGGCCGATAACGTGGCCTATGCCGGACTTGATCCACCGCGACAACTGGAAGTTGTTTTAGTGACTGAAGGCAACACCGCGCTTGAGACCGCATTGAAAACGGGCCAGGCCAAGGCGATAGCCACTGTGAGAACGGTCGACCCAGCCAGTCTCGCTTCACCGGAAACACTGCAACTGGCTGAGTCTGGCGACATCGATCTGTTTATTTACGATCAATGTGCACCTCCCAAGATGCCCGAGTCCAATACGCTGTTTATCGGCGCGACGCCACCGGATGAGCGCTGGAAGAGCTCGGAGCTGCAAGGTCCGCTGTTCGTAATCACCACGAATCGCTCCCATCCCATGTTGCAGTATGTCGATCTTGGAACCGTGCGTATCGTTGAAGGGACTGCCTTGACACTGCCAGAAGGCGGCACAGAATTGGTGCGCACTGACGCAGGCATTTTGGCTGGAGTTGCGCCGCGCGAAGGATATCAGGACGCGATGCTGGGTATGGCGCTTTCAAAACGCGGTCCTGAGGGGTCGACGCCGAACACCGACTGGCCTATCAAGCGAAGCTTTCCAGTGTTCTTGCTCAATTCGCTTGAATATCTAGGTGGAGCCGTTTCATCCGCCGGATCTAAGACTATCAAACCAGGTCAGCCTGCGGTGTTGAATTTGGCGACGCGATTCAACGAAATCGAAATCTCGCCACCCAATGGTAAGAAAGTTGAAATCGATCGATCGGGACAACCTCAATTGATCTACACACAAACCGATGATCTAGGTTTCTACGAAGCGCGACCTGCCAAAGCAGATCGTATCTTGCAACTCTTCACCGTTAACTTGTTTAGCGAACAAGAAAGCAATATCAAGTCCGCGAGCGAAGTGCAAATTGGCTCGCAGGCTGTCGTTGCGCAAGCAAAGCAATCTGAAATTGTACGGGTCGAGTATTGGCGGTGGTTGCTTGGGTTGGCATTGGTTATCTTGTCCGTGGAATGGTATCTGTACAATCGGCGCGTCGCGCTATAGTTACGCAGCTTCCAGCTTGGTGCTTACCCCGCTACTGCGAATGCAGCATCATCTCGGACCAGTTGATGATTTGGTCAATCATTTGCGAAAAAGATTTTGAGTGTCTTTTGAGTTGCTCAAGCTGACCATCGCGAGCGAGGCGCTCGAGACGCTCAGCGATGGCGGCCATCTGATTTAGCCCAACGTACCGTACATTGCTCTTCAGGGTATGGACGGCCCGACGCGCCTCAAGGCAGTTACCGTTTTCCAAGCTCATTTCGAATAACCTGCGCAATCGCGGTGCCTCACGCGTCAACAAGCTGAGCACTTCGGCGGATAGGCTTGCGTTTCCGTTGAACATCGCCAGCAGGTCTGGCCACTTGGGCGCATCGCTCAAGATGGTCGCGATATCCAAGTCCGCCGTAGGCTCCGCGGGCGGGTGCGACTCTCTAACTAACTCTATGCTCTGTGCAAATGGGGGTTGGGGCAAGGTAAACTCACGAGCGGAAGTCGTTTTCGCCAAATCGCTGGCTTGTATGACGGCTTCCACCGCTCGCTTAAGTGCATGGAAGGCGATAGGTTTGACGAGAAAGCCATCCATGCCAACTTCTTGACAGCGCGCTCGATCGCTGGGCATGGCGTGCGCCGTGAGCGCAATGATTGTCTGGCGGGTGCCCTTGGAAGCCTCAGCAGCGCGAATCTGAATCGTAGCTTCTAATCCATCGGTCTCCGGCATTTGAATATCCATGAGCACAAGATCGTAACTACTTTGCAGGCATCGCGCGATGGCTTCTTTACCAGTTCCTACGGCCTCGACTGTGTGGCCCAATTTTCGGAGCATGTCGCTAAGAACCGTTTGACTGATCGGGCTATCTTCGACGAGCAAAATGGTGGCGGGGCGCGTAGTAACGGTCAGTCTTTGTGCCAATGAGGCCGCCATCTGAAGCGTGGTGCTTTCCGGTGATTTGCATTGCAAACAATCCATCAGCTCAGCTCGCCGCTGCGGCATGGCTAACCAATCTACATCTGCGTAGGCCAACCAATTAGGAAGCACCCGCGGCCGCGAGTAGGAGAGTGGAATAAGAAACACCCACTTCACCACCACCGGCGGATGCTTGATAGCTCGATTGGTTAGTTCTCGATAGTCGGTCACGATGATGGTATGATTACCGGCGTCGAACAAACTCGCGGGCTCACGAGCGATTAGTTGTTCAAGTGACATCTCGTGCACCGTAAACCCCGCGCGGACGATCTCACGACGCAGAATACTGCGTTGCAGGCCATCTGGAGCAGCCAACACGACCGTGACTTCACGATCCACCTCGTAGCCTTCTGCAGGCAGCGTCACAGGCAGATCGGCTGGACCGACAACCGGTAAAGGCACATCGAAGTAAAAACAACTGCCTTCGCCGGGAGTGCTTGAGACGTTAATCGTTCCTTGCATGCGACTGACAAGCTCGCGACAAATGGCTAACCCCAACCCAGTGCCGCCATAGCGACGCGTCGTGCTGTTGTCCGCTTGGCGAAATGGATCGAAGATAATCTCGCGCTGATCGGCCCCGATCCCAATCCCGCTGTCATGAACCTCAATTCTGAATAACGGCGGGTTCGGCGCTTGACCGTCAAGGCCTGCTGGACTCCAGACCGCGCGGACTCGAATGCCGCCGCGCTCGGTAAATTTGATTGCGTTCCCGACTAAGTTTAACAGTACTTGGCCGAGCCGTTGACTGTCGCCCATGACCCATTCAGGCAACTCGGGATCGAGATCGATCAACAGCTCGAGTCCACGTAGTTGAGCCCGCGCTGCGACAGAAACAACCGACTTTTCAATGCACTCAACCAATGAGAATGGAGCGTTTTCCAGTTCCAATTGGTGCGACTCGATCTTGGAAAAATCGAGTAGGTCGTCGATCAAGGTCAGTAAATTGCCTGCCGATAGCCGGGCTAGTTCTAGGTATTCGCGTTGCTGGTCATCCATCTCGGTGTTCTGTAACAATTCATGCAAACCGATAATTCCAGTCAGTGGAGTACGAAGTTCGTGACTTACGTTGGCCACAAATTCACTCTTGGCAATGCTTGCCAACTCTGCATTTTCTTTCGCCGTCCTCAATTCCTTTTCGGTGATTTTGCGGCGGGTGATATCGCGAATGAAGATCGCCCAGCCATTCGAGTTTTCGATCGTCAACGGATGCGCAGAGATTTCGGCTTCAAACCAGTTATCGTTACTGCGCAGCAAACGGACTTCAATCCGTCGCCCCGTAGCGTCCTTAAGCAATCGATTGAGCGGTCCACGATCCGTGAAACCAGAGCCTCCGTTGGGAGATGAGTCGGCGCTCTCGTTGACCTCTTTGGGGTCGGTAGTTGCGGGTTGCATGATTGAACCCAGCGGCGGATGCGATTCGAGTTGATCGGCGGTATAGCCCAAAATGCGTTCACAGGCCGGATTGGCTTCCATCACGTGACCAGCGGTATCGACGATCAGCACCGCATCCAAGGCTGCATTGATCAATGCGTGCGCCAGCGATTCGATGCGTTGGAGTTCAAGGCGACTAGTGAATTCATCGGTCACATCCCAAAATATTACTTGGACCCCGCAGATCACCGAAGACGCGTTGCGTAGCGGCGCTTTGCGAACTTGCATGTAACTTCGCCTGCCATCGGGCAGTTGTGTTTTTTCGATGTCGTTGAAAACTGCGCCTGAACTCATCACTGACAAATCGTCGCGGCGGAATTTCTCAGCCGTTTCCACTGGAAACAGATCCTGGTCCGTTTTGCCGAGGATGTCCGCGAGATCTCTATTGAGTAGTCTGCAAAAGGATTGGGTTGCAAAAGTGAATCGACCCTCCAAATCCTTTTGCAACACATAGACTGGCAAGTGCTCAAGCAGGGTTTGACGTTCGGCTTCCGATTGCAAGTAAGCTTGCTGTGCGTCGTGTTGAGTCTTGATAGCGGCCATCAATTGTGAATCGCTGGCCCGGAGCAGCTCAGATTGTCGACGAAGGCGGCGCGTCAAGCGAATCCAGCCTTTCGCTTGCCGTTGGTCAATTGACTGACGAAAACCGTAGACCCATCCCAGCGCGGCCACAGCCAGAGCATTCCAGAGGATGTCGATGCTGGCCATTTGCCAATTTCCTTGCGCACGTGCTGACACAGCAAAGGTCGCAATGCTGGCTGCGATCAGCCAACTCGCGCGTCGCTGGGGAACAAGCACCAGGCAAATAGCGATTACTGGGAGTGGCAGATAAACAAAATGCCATTGTGGATACCAGCCTAAAGCGTAGGGTACGTGGCTGGAAACAATGGCCAGGAGCGTCAAGGCGAGTCTACCGAGATTCGATTTGCGAGGCATGTTTGGATCTAGATTGCAAAAGGCATGCGGAACGACAAGGCAAGTGCGTTGTCCAACTTTAACGTTGGGATTTTGAGTAGCGCAATTTCCTTAACTGCTCCAGCAAACGGTTGGGACAATATTGGGACAATCGGTCTACTCTAGAACCTGAAATCCCAATTCTGAATCTGGACAAAGCACTTGTGGTTTTACCGACTGTAGCGATTTTACGGTGCTATTTGTTTTATCAACTCTTAAAAAACATGCATTTAATGACAATTAACAAAAGTCAAAATTTGACGTATGCGTAATCTGTCCTATCTTTCATTTGCCAGCCGAAGTCTTCGCCTTCACTAGCGACATACGTCGCAAAGTTGAGGAATGTAGCTTGGCTAAGTTGTCGTGAATCATCCAATTCAAGAGGCTGTGGCGAGCCATTGGAAAATGGGGTTCACGGTTGTTCCTCGTTGTTCCCCCAGCCCCGCTGGGCGACTTAATTTTGGAGAGATGCCATGAAGAATTTCGCGCAGAAGATCAATCGTTTCTTGAAGTCTGAAGACGGCCCAACCGCCGTTGAGTACGCGGTGATGCTCGCGTTGATCGTGGTTGTTTGCTTGGGTGCCATCCAAACCGTTGGTACCAACGCCAAAACGACTTTCACCAACGTTTCAGCTCAGCTTTAATTTGCTGAAGACAAATCTGCTTATGGCATGACGCCATGCGACCCACGGTCAGCGTGGCGCTTAAGCCAAATCGATGCACAGGGCTGTTGGCGGTAGCAGTCGCACTAGCCGCAGCCTGCTGCATAGCGTTTCAGCGGCCGTTGCCATCCGGTTTACGACCGTTGAAATGCTTGTTTTTATACCTCACATAAATTTGACGAAACGCTCAAGGGAAAATCATGGTTCCATGCCTCATGCCAGCCGAATCCATCGCCGGACTTTGGGAATTGGTATGCTTTGCCGGCACGGTGATTTCGGCATTACTTGTTTGGGTCTGCAGCCTGCGCTAGACCGCGGTGCCACGAACACTTTTATTCTAAACGGATATTTTGAACCGATATTCTGAACGGACTCGAGACCACACAGCCTCCACGGGTCACATGGAAACACGCTCATGACGATCGACTTTTTTCTTTCACATTTGATGGATAACTGGGCCATGTGGGTCGTGTCCATCGTGCTTGTCGTGGCCGCAGTGATCGACGGCTTGTACCTTAAAGTTCCCAACAACATTACCTATCCATTAGTGCTTGCGGGCTGGTTGTACAGTGCTGCTGTGGGTGGCTGGACGGGCCTGGGTTGGAGCCTAGTAGCGACGGTCTTTGGGTTCTCGCTCCTGTTTTTCCTACACTTGATCGGCGGTATGGGAGCCGGTGACGTGAAGTTGCTCGCAGGTATCGCCGCCTTTGTGCACATCGAACACACTTGGTGGATCTTTGTCGCTACGACGATTGTAGGCGGCATCATGGCACTTGGACAAATCGCGCTGAGCGGCGATTGGATCAAGCACTTCACTCAAGCTCAGTCGATCCTTCATGAGATCGCAACCGTCAAAGACGCCGACAAACTGTACGATATTGCGCAAGAACGCAAGCCTCGTATGCGTCTGCTACCATACGGTATCCCCATGACGATCGCTGCAATTGGTTACTTTGCTTGCGTCGGATTGATCTAGGTGGAACCGAACAGAATTGAGAATGCAGGCCGGCTGAAAAGCTGGTCTGCTTTCGTTTACATCAAGCCCGCTTGTGACGCCTGCGAAAAGGCTCAGGAGTTGCCCAGTCGAGCGGAATCTATCCAATCCCAAGACGTTCGATAATAACAGCCGCACCCGGGGTCAGCTTGCGAAGCTTGTCGGCGACGATGGTCTTGTCGGCTTTGCTGCCTTTCTCGGCTCGTTTGGTGAGTTTAACAACGGCTTTCTTGCGATGACGACGACGGCGAAGTTCGCGAGTGCGTTCGGTTCCCATATTATTCTTGGCCCCTAGGTTCCATTGCAGATTGGTTTTTGTGCAAATATTTAAGTTAAAGAGGTGTTAGCGTAGTGCCCCGACAGGCTTTGGTCAATGTCGTTGTGCTGCCGCCACTACAAATCATACTCTCTAAGCCGATCGATGGTTTTCAATGGCCTGGATAACTGGGGTCGCGTCTGGCAAGATATGCCCTTCTAAATTTGCTTTAAAAAATGCCTAAAATTTGCTGGTGAAGGAGTAAATGATGACAGGTCCATTAGCCGTGGTACTGGCGGCAGGTCGGGGAACTCGCATGAAGAGCGAGTTGCCGAAAGTTCTCTTCCCGGTGCTTGGCCGACCGATGATTCATTGGGTCTTAGATGCATTACAGGCCGCCGGTTGCCAGCGTAGCATTGTTGTCGTGGGCTATCGCGCAGACGACGTAAAGCAAGAATTGTCTGGACGAACCGGTGTCAGCTTCGCGGTACAGACGGAACAACTCGGCACAGGCCACGCTGTTCAAATGTGCCGCGACCAATTGCAAAGTCACGTGGGTACGGTCATGGTGGTGGCTGGCGATTCGCCCTTGATTCAGTCGACTTCGGTCCAAAGACTGCTCGCGGAGTTCTCCGCTGGCGCATGGTCGTGTTTGCTCGGTACGCTTGAAAAAGACAATCCGGCTGGCTTGGGGCGAATTGTGCGGGACGCGGCTGGGAAGTTTGAGCGAATTGTTGAGCAAAAAGATGCGACTGCTGAGCAACTTCAAATCCGCGAAGTTAACATGAGCACTTACTTGTTCGAGAATCAAGCCCTGCTATGGGCCCTGGGGCAGCTGAGCAACTCCAACGCGCAGGCTGAGTTCTACTTGACCGATTGCCCTGAAATCCTTCGCAAACAGGGATATCGAGTCGATGCTAAGCCGGTACTGCAAGCCTGCGAATCGCTGAGTATCAACACGATCGACGAGTTGGCTCAGGTAGAGGCGAAAATGCAAGAACTGGGTTACGGCAAGTCGATTGGCTCGTGAGTTAATGTTGAGTTCGAATCACGTTTTGCTGGACGAAATATCTCCCATGTATGAATTGAAAATCTTCAGCGGAAGAGCCAACCCCAAACTAGCGAGCGACATTTGCCAGTCCCTGCATCTCGAGTTGGGTTCAATCACGCTCGGAAAGCATCCGGACGGGGAGAATTTCTGCAAAATCGATGACGACGTCCGCGGTCGCGATGTCTTTTTGATCCAGCCGACTTGCCCGCCCGTCAACGACAACTTGATGGAACTGTTGATCATGATCGACAGTTGTAAACGAGCCAGCGCGTCGCGCATCACTGCGGTGGTGCCCTATTATGGTTATGCGAGACAGGACCGCAAAGACGAAGGTCGTGTCCCAATTACAGCCAAGCTGGTGGCTAACATGATCACCCGGGCGGGCGCGGATCGAGTGCTGACGATGGACTTGCACGCCCCTCAAATACAAGGCTTTTTTGACGTACCCGTGGACCATCTCTACGCTGCCCCGGTCCTGAATGCGCACTTTATTGATAAAGGTTACGACCCGGAAGATATCGTCGTGGTTAGTCCTGATGAAGGAAGTATTAAGCGCGCGATCGGCCATTCCAAACGCTTGGGCGGTCGCTTGGCGATCGTTGACAAACGCCGCGACAATTCACTGGTGACCGTTCAAAAGAACATCATTGGTGGACCCGTTGAAGGCAAAATCTGCTTTATGTTTGACGACATGATCAGTACCGCTGGCTCGATTTTGGGCGCTGCGGACCTAGTTCGTAGAGCCGGTGCAAAGGAAGTTCACTTGGGCGCAACGCACGGCGTGCTGTGTGGCAACGCCATCGAAAACATTCGCAAAGCCGATATCGACAGCATCTGTATCACCAACACCATTCCCTTGACCCCGGAAAAGCAACTCGATCGAATCGAAGTACTTTCCGTTGCCTCATTACTGGCAGAGGCCATTCGACGCATTCATCATCATCAATCTCTGAGCGAAATGTTCCGTCCACCGGACAGCCCTTCGCAAAAGTAACGTGACCTTCAGCTGCAACGCAAGCTGGAAGCGCTGGAAGCTTACGCCACGGTAAGCGCGCTATTCCTGCGTGGGAGCTTCGGACCGAAATACAGCTACCACATCTTCCACTGGGATGACGAAGAGTTGATTATCGGGTTCAAAGTCTACGGGAATGGCGTTTTTGGGGTGAAATAGGATTTTGTCGTATTGCCGCAGGGGCATATCTTCGTCGTGGGCGACTTGGCGACTAATGGTCACGATCCGACCGGTAATAGTCGGTATTTCTGCAGCGTCAGGCAAGGCGATGCCCCCTTTGGTTTCTCTCTTCGGCTCATCCTTGCGAACGAGAACTCGAGCGCCGATAGGCTCGATGTACTGCATGGAATTGCTTTTCTTGGCCATTACCAGCGACTTCAATCTTGATAAGTGAGCGTGCGATACGAGCGTGCGATACGAGCGCATAGGGAGGATGCCTCGATCTCGCAAAGCTACTTGACCGGTCGATTTACTACAAGCCGATGCAGCAAAATGGTGGGAAATGAGGTCTGAATGCATTGGAAATCGACCGTGAAGGCTTGAAAAAATACCGTTTGCTGAGCTATCGCCGAATTTCTCTTGGCTGGAGTGGACAGTTGCTCTTGAAAGAACTCGCTATTTTGAGATACTTGCCCGTTTAGAAAATCCAGACGTGAGCCCAGACGAGTGTTTTGTTGGCCAGCGTCCCATCACGAGATCATTCGCTAAGCCACTTTCCAGGTTGGCGATCGGAACAGTCCATGAGTGAAACTATCGAAGTCAAGAAGCGTGAACTAGTCGGTTCACTCCAGTTAAAAAAGCTCCGTAGACAGGGCCTTGTCCCGGCAGTTTTGTATGGTCACGGCGAAGAAAACGTCAATCTGAGCGTTCGCAGAGACGCTCTGGGGCTAGTTATCCGCCACGGAAGCAAGATCCTCTCGCTGACCGGAGACATCACCGAAACGGCGCTGCTGCGAGAAGTCCAGTGGGACACATTCGGAGTCGAAATTCTGCACATCGACCTCAATCGCGTGTCCCAGAGCGAGACGGTCGAAGTGACTTTGTCCGTCGAGTTGCAGGGCGAAGCTCCTGGAATAAGCGAAGGAGGCCAACTGAACTTTGTGACCCACGAGTTAACAATCAATTGCCCCGCGTCAGTAATTCCCGATCACTTGATCGTATCGGTAAACGGCCTGCACATCGGTAACAGTGTCCATGCAAATGAAGTAAAACTGCCGGAAGGGGCGTCCATGGTCACGCCGGGCAATGTCGTGGTAGTGCAGATCGCCAAGCCGCATGCGATGGTCGATGAAACTGCCGCTTCCGCCGAACCAGAGCTGATCCGCAAAGCCAAAGAAGACGCTGCGGCCAAAGATAAGTAGTGGTTTCGGTTCATTGGGAGCTAGACAGTGAGCGACCAGTGTTCGGGACCCAAAATGGTGGTGGGCTTAGGGAATCCGGGCGCCAAATACGACGGCACTCGGCATAACATTGGTTTCGAAGTTCTTGCCAAGCTTCAATCCAAATTAGGTGCCAGCACACCCAGGTCAAAATACGAAGGGCAGTTTTCGACTGCCGCAGTGAATGGGGTCAGCCTACTGTTGGTTTGGCCTCTGACGTTTATGAACAATAGTGGCCGTTGCGTACAACCGATGGCCAGTTTTTACAAAGTGAATCACGAGCAGGATGTGCTTGTGGTTTGCGATGACCTCAGTCTACCGTTGGGTAAGCTTCGATTTCGTGCATCGGGCTCGGCTGGTGGACAAAAGGGACTGAATGACATATTGCGAGCGTTCGGCAGCCAAACTGTGGCGAGATTGCGGATCGGAATCGACCCCGCACCTCCACAATGGGATGCTGCAGATTACGTGTTGGGGCGATTTCGCGAGGAAGAGCGACCGGTAGCGGATGTGGCAGTCGCTGAGGCAACGGAAGCGGTGCTCAGTTGGGCGACTCGGGGAATTGCCTTTTGTATGAACAAGTTCAACGGATAAAGACTTGAGGCTGCATTCAAGATTCGTCAGTAACTGCGAACTTTGAACAGTAGTCCTTGTAAATAGAAACCTAGTGAATTTCGACGGGAGTTTGGAATTTTGGCTACTCAGTGCTATGACTGCTTTTTGATTTTTGACAGCAACAAATACAATCGCGACCCAGGTGGCGTGGCTGGCACGTTGCAACAGCTCATCGAGAGCCTCGGTGGCGAAATCCTCGCGAGTCGACTCTGGGAAGAACGCAAGTTGGCTTACCCCATCAATGGTCAAGGTAAGGGAACCTACTGGATCACTTACTTTAATATGGAAACCAACCGCATGACCGAGTTCAATCGAGCCTGCCAGCTCGACGAGAACATCATGCGATTCCTCGTAACTACGGTCGATCCTCGTTTGGTCGAAACCCTGGTTGCGCACGCTTTGGGTAAAGTCACTGAATCCCGCGTCGCTGAAGCGGTCACCGTCGGCGGTGGCTTGGATCTCGATGATGACGAGGAAATCGAAATCGACGAATAAAAATGGGGATTGGCGCGAAGTTGAGGGAGCCGGTTGCCTGGGCCTCCCAAATTGGCTAGGCTGTTGGCTTCGATCCTTTTTGCTCCATTCGCAGTTTGTCCAGGGAGTGCCCGCTATGGCAAGTTACAATCGCGTTATTCTCATGGGAAATTTAACTCGCGACATTCAGTTGCGCTACACTCCTGCCGGTACTCCAGTTACCGAAGTTGGCCTGGCGGTGAATGATCGAAGGAAAGGTCAGAACGGAGAATGGATTGACGAGACGACTTTTGTAGAAGTGACTTTTTGGGGCCGTACTGCTGAGGTGGCTGCCGAGTACTTGAGCAAGGGCTCTCCAGTATTTATCGAAGGTCGATTGAAGCTCGACACGTGGGAAAAAGACGGACAGAAGAACTACAAATTGCGAGTTGTCTGCGATCGGATGCAGATGATTGGTGCTCGGGGTGAAGGTGGCGGCGGACCACGCAGCTCTGCAGCGGGTTCAGTTCGAGAAGAATACGCTGAAGCACGCGCGGCCACGATCGATTCTGAATCAGGTCATGGCGGCGGTTACAGTGGTGATGACATACCGTTTTAGTTTAATAAGCCAGCGCGGAGCTCTCGATTGTGGGTTCCGTGAGTTCATGTCGGATCAATGAAGAAGTGAGTTGATGATGGTTACTAAGGTTAAGTCGTTCAAGAGATTGCCCAAAGGCCCGAATGGCGGCATTGAATTGCTCCTCATTCAGAACGTAGACCATCTCGGTCGCCAGGGCGACGTGGTCGAAGTCAAGCCTGGGTTTGCGAACAACTACTTGCTCCCCCAGGGCCTTGCGATCATCGCAAATGATCACCACAAACGTATGGTCGACAAGCATAAGACCAAGCTGAAAGAGATCGAAAAGCAGCGCTTGGGCGGCTTGCAGACTCTCGCCGACAAAATCGCTCAGCAATCGATCACTATCGAAGCCAACGCCAACGACGAAGGCCACTTGTACGGTAGTGTCGGTGCGCCGGAGATTGTAGCTGCTCTCAAGGCCATCGATATCACGATCACTGACGATCAAGTTCGCTTGCAAGGTCCACTCAAGGAACTTGGCCTATACACGGTCAAGGTTCACTTGCACCAGGAGATCGAATGCGACATGAAAGTCTGGGTTGTGCCCACCGCAGCTGACTAATCCTCCCATAATTTACACACCAAAGGCCGCACAGCAATGTGCGGCCTTTTTCGTACCAATGCGACTGTCTAAAGGATCTTGGGCGGCTGGAACTGAGTCCTCCCAACCCCAGCGAATCGCGGAGCGCTGCCAACGCGTTTAAACCCGGATTATTCATGGCGCGTTGCTGCGTTCGCCAGAACGTGTTGAACCGCTTTGTGTTACAGCCACGTTCTGGCGAACGTAGCTACGACAGTCTATTTTTTCAAGTTTCGACGTAACTCTTCGCGTGATATTCGTTTACGTAAAATATTGATCAGGACTATGAAAAATCCGGGTTAAACGTCACGTTCTTTTGAACATCTTGTCGAGTTGCTCGCGGCTAAAGTAGAGCGCAGTAGGTCGGCCATGTGGGCAGTGATGCGTGTCCTGATAATCGTAACGTTGCTCCAACAGCGACGT
>JANLQO010000318.1:0-2573 GCA_031367855.1 Planctomycetia bacterium
GTTGGCTATCCCGTTCAATTTCGCGTTATCGGTCCAAATCCCGATGAAGTGCGCAGAATCGCCTATCAGGTTCGCGATGTCATGCGGGAAGAACCGGCGGCGGTGTCTCCCAATTTGGAGTGGAATGAGACGGCCAAACGCGTGCGTCTACAGGTTGATCAAGACCGTGCGCGCTTGATTGGTTTTGCACCCCAAGAAGTAGCCAACTCGATGCAGACTCTCTTGAGTGGTACACCGGTTTCGCAGTTTCGTAATGGTCGCGAATCGATCGATGTGGTCGCACGGGCGGTTAGCGACGAGCGTTTAGATTTGGAACACATTGCGGACCTGTCACTGTTTACGACCAGTGGCAAAGCGATTCCACTATCGCAAGTTGCCGTGCCCGTCTTCGACCACGAAGAACCGATCCTGTGGCGCCGTAATCGCGAAACCATGCTGACCGTTCGAGCCGATGTTCGCGATGGTTGGCAGGCACCCGATGTTTCGAAACTGATTAGTGCCAAGTTGGTCGACGTGAAAGCATCGTTGCCAGTTGGCTATCGTCTTGAAGAAGGTGGAGCGATCGAAGAGAGTGGCAAAGCGAATACGGCGCTGTTCGCCGTTTTTCCGCCAATGGTTTTGGTGATGTGGACGCTGCTGATGGCACAGGTGCAGAACTTCCGTAAAGCGGCTTTGGTGTTTGTGATCTCTCCCCTGGGTATCATCGGCGCCATTACAGCGTTGCATTTTTTCCAGGCACCCTTTGGGTTCGTCGCCTTGCTCGGCGTGATCGCCCTGGCAGGCATGGATATGCGGAACTCGGTGATTCTAATCGATCAAATAGAGCAAGATATGTTGAATGGCATGTCGCAATGGGAAGCGGTGATTGAATCTGCAGTACGCCGTGCGCGACCGGTGATTCTGACCGCAGCCACAGCCATTCTAGCGATGATCCCACTGACGCGCAGTATCTTTTGGGGGCCCATGGCGATGGCGATCATGGGTGGGTTGTCGATAGCAACTTTCTTAACGCTGATGAATCTGCCAGCTTTGTACGTGCTAATGTTTCGCGTGAAGAAAACCGAAGCGTGAACATCGACTATTGAGCTTCGAGTTCAACCATGAGCTCAAGGCGATCGTCGCCACGGAGGATGGCAAGCTTGAGGGGTTCACCGACCGGAGATTGCTGGACGATTTCGGAAAAATTCGTAGGCGTGATCTGTTCGCCTGCAAGAGTCAAAATGATGTCGCTTGACTTAAGCCCGGCTTTTTGACCGGCCCGATCAAACACCACCTGCTCTACCAAGACTCCCATGCCCGGTGCAAGCTTGTGTTGTTCGGCTTCCTCGGCGGGAACTGGCTTGGCGCGCACGCCGATCTTGGCCCGGCGCACTTTGCCGAACTGCTCGAGTTCCTTGCGAATCCATTTAGCACGCGTAATCGGAATGGCAAACCCAACACCCTGAAAACCTCCGCTGCGCGAGGAAATGGCGGTGTTGATACCAATCACATTGCCCTCCAAGTCAAGCAGTGGGCCCCCCGAGTTTCCAGGATTGATTGCCGCATCCGTTTGAAGAAACCGACCGTTTACCTCCTGAGAGATCTCGCGATGGCGTTCGGTGCGACTAATAATGCCGGCGCTGACGGAGGATTCGAGATTGAAGGGGCTGCCAATGGCAAGGACCCAATCGCCGACGTGTAATTGATTCGAATCTCCCAGGTTTGCGTAGGGGAGCGGATCTTCGGATCGAATGCGTACGATCGCCAAGTCGCTGTGTGGATCCGACTTAATATCTTCGCCAATGAATTGACGCCCGTCAGACATGCGCACATCGAGCTGACGCATGTTGGCGACCACGTGGTGATTGGTCAGCACGAGACCATCAGCAGAAATGATGACGCCGGAGCCGACACTCGAATAGACCTGATCGTCGCGGCCGCCGATGATGTTCAACATCGGCTGTTCTTTGTTCTCTTCGCGACCGAGCACGGTAACTACCGCAGGAAGGGTTTTTTCAGCCGCTTCACGAAATGCATTCGAAAGTTGCCTTGCAGCAGAAACTCCCGTCGGGACCGCAGGTCCATCGTCGGCGCGCGCCGGCGCGATCATTAATCGCGTTGCAAGTAGCGAGACTGTGGCCAGCAGCAAAAAGGCGCTGGATGAGAGTTGGCTCTTGAAATCCGTCATCATCTTCGGCTCCGTCAGTCAAAATAAGCAGGGCTCACTAAGAGCCTGTCCGAAAAGGGGTCTGACCCTCGTGTTGACTTCAAAGGTTCAGACCCCCTTTTCGGCAGGCTCTTAGACTCAAAGCCGAGTCCGCAACTCCATTAGTCTAAACGAAAATGCTTGCAATCAATGCTTCTTAGGCCGTGGAACGCGCCGATTGCCCCCTTTTCTTCCTCGCCCTCCGCCAGACTTTTCGTAGCTTGCCACGCTCTCGCTAACGACTTCCCCCATCTGCGAACGCAGCTCACCAATACGATCTCTGAGCGAGGCCGCGCGTTCAAACTCAAGATCCTCGGCCGCCTGTAACATTTCCTTTTCCAGTAACTCAAGGTACTCGTCGGTAACTACCTGTTCGCTCGCTACGCCG
>JANLQO010000578.1:0-5079 GCA_031367855.1 Planctomycetia bacterium
CGTTAATGTCGAATTTCGGTAAATCGGCCTTGGGCATGCTGAGGTCCTTATGAACGAATCGGTGCTCGCCAGCGAGGGCTGAATGCTGCTAGACGAGACTCCACCTGTAATGGATAGCTTAAATTCGCATGCAAAGGGGCGCGCACGCAGCGAAATAATCCCAAAACCACCTTTTAGACGAAGATTTATCTCAAAAGGGGTCTGACCCTTTGGAGAGGGCGAAGCTATGCAGAGACTCTCGGTAAATGGCTCGGTAGGAACCTCGCCCTCCCGTTGCGCGAACCCCAAAATCTAATCCGGACAATCTTAATCAGTGCGAATTCCTCTACTTACGCAGATAAATTGGTGGGATTGGGATGCTTGTGGCGAACGATCTAGAAAGTACTGATGTAGCGACTGAAACGTGCCGAATAGAAATGCTGCTGAAGTCCCACATAGCGTCTGTGTCCTGCAGCATGTGGCAAGAGTATGGCATTCCCTTGGCGATCAGGTTCGCCCTAGCTAGCAAGGTTATGGTAAGACAATGAGTTCTTCCAGTCCGATCGAAAGAATGCGCTCCGCCATTGCCATGCAGTTGCAACATTTCGGCGTCAAACAACCGCTCGACCTCCACGAGACGCTGCTTATTCGCAACGGACTATTCTGCGGTCGCAAGTTTCAATGTGACGGACACTTAGTCGTCTGGTTCATCGAAGAGGACGAAATCAAGTTTTTCAGTCCCTGTGGCGAATTGCTGAAGTCTGTCTCCGCGATCGAATGCCTCTCCTTACTCGAGCCTACCCAACAATCCGTCCGACGCGCCGCATAAGGTAACGCTCGCACTGGACTTCGATGCCTACTGCTCTCTCTGGCTGAAGAATGGGTAGATGGTCGGAGTGGCACACCCTGAGGTCTGCCACCAGTGTGATGGAAGATGGATTCGCCACACCCTTCGAGTCCTTAGTGGCGTGCACCCATCTTGGGAAATCCCTACCTTTGGAAAACTGAGAACTTGTACATCTTGCCCCGATCGATGATAATACAGGTCCCGCCTCGAACCTAAAAACACCCGCCTGCGTCGACCTTGAATGACAACAAGTCTTACCGCGTTCGCCCCCTTGCGACGGACCTTGGCTATCTATGCTGCTGCCTGCGCGTGCGGCATTTTCTACTTCACGGATTGTACTGCACAGCCACCGGCTGACTCGATCGAATTCTACCAACAAAAAGTCGAGCCACTACTCAAGTCGGCTTGCTATGAATGCCATTCTCATGCAGGTGGTGAAGCGAGCGGCAAGCTGATGCTCGATTCGTTGGTGGCGATGACCGATGGCGGGACCCGTGGGGCGGCGCTGCAACCGGGACAACCCAATTCGAGTTTGATGTTGAAGGCGGTTTCCTATACCGATTCTGAATTGCAAATGCCGCCCGATGGTCAGTTGCCAGCCGATCAAATCGAAGTCTTGCGTACTTGGATCGCTGCGGGAGCGGTTGCACCCCAGGCCGCATCGACAACCGGTACTGGCATAAAAATGTCGCCCGAGACCGTCGCTGCAACTCATTGGGCTTATCAACCACCTCAGCCATTTCGACCGGCCGACCCGTCGATCGGATTCACTCAAGCAGCATCGACGATCGATACGATTGTTCAGACAAAGTTGGCCGCCAGCGGCTTGCTGTTGTCGCCAACCGCCGACCGCGCAACCTTGCTGCGTCGACTGCATTACGACCTGACTGGTCTGCCGCCCAGCGCCGCAGAGCTCGAAAATTTTGTAGCCGATGTCCGTGGTGACGCTGAACTGCAGTCTGCGACTGTGGACAACTTGCTGACGTCACCACACTTTGGCGAGCGCTGGGCACGGTACTGGATGGATGTTTCGCGATACGCGGATACCAAAGGCTATGTCTTCACAGAAGATCGCCAGTATCCGGAAGCCTATCGTTATCGTGATTGGTTGGTCGATGCATTCAACAGCGACATGCCCTATAACGAATTCGTTCGCAAACAGATCGCAGCGGATATCGATCCCACAGCAACTGAAAAGGATCTTCCCGCGCTTGGGTTCTTGACGCTTGGTCGCCGATTCTTAAACAACAAGCAAGACATCATCGATGATCGCTTGGACGTTGTGTCGCGGGGGTTAATGGGTATGACGTTAGCCTGTGCACGTTGCCACGATCACAAATACGACCCCGTCTCGCAAGCGGATTACTATGCGTTATACGGCGTCTTTTTGAATACCGACGAACCCGGCGGAGAACCTTTTCCGCATCGTTTGACCGATTCGAAAGAAGATCGCAAGTCGCACATTCTGTTACGTGGAAACCCCGGTAATCGTGGCGACGAAGTTCCACGAAGATTCGTAGGTTTTCTTTCACCTCCAGCGGCCTCATTCGACGCCGTCGGCAGCGGTCGTGCGCAGTTGGCCGCGAAAATCGTCGATCCTCAAAACCCGTTGACTGCACGCGTGTTCGCGAATCGAGTTTGGATGCGTCTGATGGGTGCGTCGCTCGTCGAAAGCCCCAGTGATTTTGGCACGCGCTGCCCCGCCCCGCTGCAACAAGCCTTGCTCGACCAAATGGCGCTCGACTTCATGCGCGGCGGTTGGAGCGTCAAGCAACTGATTCGCACCATCACCCTATCGAGCGTCTATCAACAACGCAGTCTCCATCGCGAAGATGCGGCGCAGATCGATCCCACCAACGCGTTATACTGGCGCGCCAACCGGCGCCGTCGAGATTTCGAATCACTGCGTGACTCGTTGCTCGGCGTGGCTGGTCAACTCGACGAATCGATGTATGGGAAATCTGAAAAAATCACCGAAAGGCCTTTCCCGCATCGCCGCAGCGTCTATGCGTACATTGATCGCCAGAATCTGCCCAATCTTTTTCGCAGTTTTGATTTCGCTAGTCCGGATAGTCATAGTCCTGCGCGACCTTATACCAGCGTTCCGCAGCAGAGTTTGTTCTTGCTGAATAGCGATTTCGTAGCTGAATTGGCCATCGAGCTCGGCAATCGAGCACGTCAGTCGGCCGATGATCCGGCGGCCTTGAACAGCGGCGTCGCTCAACTTTACCGTCAAGTGCTCGGTCGATTGCCAGCGGAAGAAGAACGCCAGTTGATGGTCGACTTTCTCAGACAGCAAGCCCCGATCCTAAATAGTGAGCAGCCTGCTACACTTGGGAATACGGACTCGCTTGAGCGTTGGATCTATGGCTACGGCAACTTCGATGCGGCATTGACGACTTTGGTTGATTTCCAGCGACTTCCAAAATTCATTGGCGACGCTTGGCAAGGTGGCGACGCATTGCCGGATTCAAAACTTGGCTGGTCTACTCTGAGTGCTGCAGGAGGACATCCCGGCAATGATTTGCAACACGCCGTGTCCAAGCGCTGGATTGCACCTCGCAGCGGCAAGCTGCGCATCAGTGGGAAACTGCAGCACAAACAGAATGCGGGAGACGGAGTTCGAAGTACGATCTTGGTTGATGGGGGAAATTCGATCGGTCAATGGATCGCGAAGAACTCAGAAGCGAAGACCAATCCCGAGCTGATCCTGATCATGGCTGGTCAAAAAATTGACTTCGTCACCGACTGTGTCGAGGGACCCGATAGCGATAGTTTTAGTTGGCGAATTCGTCTGCGCTACGAAGATGGTGGCCGCGAGGATTTCGACACCGAACGACAATTTCCTCAACCACCAAAACTTCCGCTCGATCGTTGGCAGCAGCTCGCGCAAACTTTGCTCGCCTCCAACGAATTCGCTTTTGTGGACTAACACGGACTACTTTTGGACTCTGTCATGCATCGAACGCCATCCAGTGAAAACCTCTCTCGCCGCGAATTGCTTAGCCGCAGCGGAATGGGCTTTGGTGCGCTGGCTTTGCAACATTTGCTGGGCGAGTCCGCGCGAGGCGACACCGCGTCGGCGTCGGGCGTGAATCCGCTTTTGCCCAAGCTCCCGCACTTCGCAGCCAAAGCTAAACGTGTGATTCACATCTTTGCAAACGGTGGGCCAAGTCATGTGGATACATTCGATCCCAAACCGTCGATTCTGAAGTATGCTGGCCAGCCGCTGCCCGGCGAAACGCCAAGAACCGAACGTAAAACCGGCGCACTTTATCCGTCGCCATTCAAATTTCAAAAGTACGGCGAAAGTGGGCTTGAAGTTAGCGAACTGTTCGAAAACGTCGCGCGTCATGCCGATGACCTGTGCGTCGTCCGCTCGATGTACGCTGATGTACCGAATCATGAACCCTCGCTGCTGCTCATGAACTGTGGTGAAGCCCGACAAGTGCGACCGAGTATGGGTTCCTGGCTGACCTATGGGCTAGGAACAGACAACCAAAACTTGCCTGCGTTCATTGCTATGTGTCCTGGCGGTTATCCAATTCAAGAGTCGCAGAATTGGCAAGCCGGTTTCTTGCCGGGTATTTTCCAAGGGACCTATATCGACACCAAACACGAAGCGATCGAGAAACTGATCGAGTACATCGAGAACGACCGCATGTCGCGAGGCGATCAACGTCAGCAATTGGATCTGCTCCAGTCGCTCAACCGTCGCCATCAACAGGCTCGCGATGCCGACCCCCAACTGGAGGCTCGCATTCAGTCCTATGAACTCGCCTATCGCATGCAATCGGAAGCCGCTGAAGTGTTTGACGTCTCGCGCGAGCCTCAGTACGTCCTCGATGCCTACGGCCCCGGCGTACAAGCCCGTCAATTGTTGATTGCCAGACGATTGATCGAGCATGGTGTGAGATACGTTCAAGTCTGGCATGGCGAAGGACAGCCCTGGGATAATCATGACGACATCGAAGTCAACCATCGGCGGCTGGCAAAACAGTGTGACCAAGCCATCGCTGCGCTGCTCACAGACCTCAAAGACCGCGGGCTGCTGGAAGAAACGTTGGTGATCTGGGGCGGTGAGTTTGGTCGTACGCCGACCGTTGAGCTGCCGAAAGAAGGTAGCAACGCGGGCAAGATCAATGGCCGTGATCACAACCATTGGGGCTTTACCATGTGGCTGGCGGGCGGCGGTGTTCGCGGCGGCCACGTGCATGGAGCGACGGATGAATTCGGTTTCAAAGCCGTCGAAA
>JANLQO010000351.1:0-7597 GCA_031367855.1 Planctomycetia bacterium
CGCAAGAAAGCAACTCGCAGGATCGTTCTCGATGCGGTCGCCGAGATTCGTCCTCCGCTGATTAGCGCAACACTCGCGGTTATCGTGAGTTTTTTGCCGATGTTCTTCATCACAGGAATGATGGGACCTTATATGTCACCGATGGCATTGAACGTCCCGGTTGCGATGGTGATGTCGATGTTTGTCGCATTTACGATTACTCCTTGGTTGTCGTACCACATTTTGACTTGGGGGACGAATCTTATTCCCAAATCTGAAGACGCTTCCGCGATCGCTGAAAGCGTAAACGACTCAGAGCCCGTTCATGACGAAGCCTATGATCCCGCTGTCGTTCAGCAATCGATGCTGTATCGATTTTTTCGACCATTGATGTTGCCGCTCCTCAAGACACGCATGCGCGCCGTTCTCTTTCTGGTGCTTATGGGAGGACTAACTGCAGCAGCAATGAGCTTGGGCGCACTGCGGATGGTTCCTCTGAAAATGCTTCCATTCGACAACAAGAATGAGATACTATTTTTGCTGGACATGGAGGAAGGTACGACGCTCGAGCGGACCGATGCAGTCGTTCGTCGCATCGAATCGGTGCTTGCGTCTCAGCCCGAGGTGATAAACTACGTGAGCACTGTTGGCGCATCGGGACCAATCGATTTCAACGGTATGGTTCGGCACTATTACCTGCGAAGCCGGACCTTTCAAGCCGAAATACGTGCCAATTTTGTCGGCAAGAAAAATCGAGCCCAACAGAGTCATGGCATCGGATTGCGACTACGCAATGAACTTGAAAACCTTGCCAAATTAGAGAATGCCAAGATTCAGATTGTCGAGTTGCCGCCAGGGCCACCTGTACTGGCCTCGCTTGTGGCTGAAGTTTACGGCGATGACAAGAGTGACTATCGGGACGTTCTGAATTCAGCCGCAACCGTTGCAGATCGAATGCGCCGCGAACCTGGCGTCGCCGAAGTCGATGACATCCAGGAGGCCGCAGTGCCACGGTTGGTATTTGAACCCGACCAGGAGAAAGCAGCGTTGTCCGGAATCTCTGTAACAGATATTGCCAACACGATTCAAATCGCATTGACAGGTGACCGCGAGAATGTACTCCGCATAGAAGGAGAACGTAACCCGTTGAGGATGACGTTTCGATTGCCGCGAGAATTGCGTTCGAGCCAAGAAGACCTATCGCAATTGAGTTTCAAGAATGCTCGTGGCCAATTGGTGCAACTAAGGGAGATTGGAAGTTGGCACACTGAGGCAGTAAGCCAAACGATTTATCACAAGAATCTCAAACGAGTAGCGTATGTCTTCGCCGAATGCGTAGGACGCCCGCCGGCAGACTGCGTCATCGACATTTTGAGCGATCAATTGCCAAACAGACAGGACTCTGTTGAGGATGCTCAACCTCGTTCTTTAGCTTACCGGTCATTCTTATCCAATGGAAGTGGGATCGATTGGCGAGTTGGGCAAGGGATCGCAGTGACATTCGCGGGCGAAGGCGAATGGAAAATTACCTTGGATGTGTTTCGAGATTTAGGACTGGCGTTCGCAGCTGCCATGCTGATGATCTATATCATCTTGGTCGCACAAATGGGTTCGTTCCTGGTTCCTATCGTCGTGATGCTGGCGATTCCTCTAACGGCCCTTGGTGTGATGCCGGGTTTTTATATGCTCAATGCTATGGCAAGCCAGACGGTCGGAGGCTATGCGGACCCCATCTACTTCACTGCCACTGCCATGATTGGAATGATTGCGTTGTCGGGGATCGTCACCCGTGATTCGATTATTCTGGTCGACTTCATGCAGCAATCGATAGCCAGAGGAAGGCCGCTGTTCGACGCTATCCTTGAGAGCCGCGTCGTGCGCTTGCGTCCAATTTTGCTGACTGCCGGAGCAGCGTTGTTGTCCGCGATTCCCATTACGCTCGATCCAATTTTTTCCGGCCTGGGCTGGTCACTGATTTTCGGGCTGATGGCATCAACGATTTTTACCCTTTTCGTGATCCCCGTGACTTACTGGCTTCTCTACGCGGACACCGCCAGCGGAAAATCGTAGTACGATCTGTGCGTGGGATTCTTATCGCCGTGTTGGCGTTCGACCGGCTGACTGTATCCGCCCTAGTCGTCAAACATCTGGTGTAACCGTCGCCAAGTCGTAATCACCCGCGGTAAAAATGCTTGAGGACGAAAGGTGTGCATCAGGCTGTACATAGCAAAACGATTTAGAATCAGATGCCGTAACGAGAGCTGAAAGCCAGCTTGCCAGCGTGTGGCATCGATCGCACTGCCAGTTGCCAACGCCAGTTCCAGGCGATGCAATTCTATATATTTCCGAACCACTTCCACGGAAGTGCTGGGTTTCAGGACGAAGCACAGCAGTTCGGCCAAGTCGTGTTGTGGAACGCCGAAAGCTGCGAGTTCCCAGTCATAAGCGCAAAGTCTAAGTTGGCGTCCCTCAATTCGAAACGCAAGGTTGCGCGGATTGAAATCGTTATGAACTAGGGTGTTGGGCATCTGCTCAAGTTCCCGCCACCACTCTCCGGATTCCGATATCCAGCGTTTGACAAGGGGTCTGATATCGTTGCCAAGCCAATCCGAAAAGAACTTCCAAGAATAATTCGACAAGGATTCCCATAAGTCGTTCATCTCGTACATCTCAGCGGCCAGCCGCTTGGGGGCGAGCCAACAATGTGCGGCCAGTTCCTCCTCACGCTGATACCAAACGCTGTGAACCTGGGCCACGCCTCGAATTGCCGCTTCAATATGACACTCTCGCCATCCACTAACATCGTTGGCCGAATTGAGAAGCTCCAGATCAGAAAGAGACTCCAGAACCAAGACCCAATCCTTCTTCGCCTTATTGTCAATGGCGGCATAAACCTTAGGAGCATGGTCTCTCAAGCGTCGGTCTGGCTGTCGATATAGGGTGATCTCGCGCGTATGGCTATCCAATATTCCGAGTCGTTCACGGTGTCGAGCAACGGCCTCTCCGACCGCAGAATCGCAGGCGCTGGCAACACACTCAGCAGCCGCAATCACATCGTGATCTAACGGTTTAGCCTTGACGAACAATTCGACGGACTTGTTCCCGACGCGGTCCGTGAAGACGACGCGGTATTTCCCTAGACCTGTTTTCTGGGATGAAAACCACGCAGCAAGATCGGTGGTGATGCTTTCTTTGGGTGCGTCTGGATGTGCGTCGGTCGAAGTAACATAGATTGAATCATCCGCATGATAAGAACGGAGTATCCCCTGGAAGAATTGCCTGTCCGGACAGAATCGATCTCGGGTTTGTGTCGATTTTTTGCGAGATACTTCAGGAAGAACACCACAACGGATGAAGGCAGCGAAATACCGATCAAGTAGCTCAGCCTCCAGCGATGGACAGTCGATAGCGAGCCCTGCAAGTAGTTCCTGCGAATATGAGGAAGACACGTCGTTTCGGTTCTGGTCCTCGTACAGTTCAGGTAGCGTTAGATTCCCCTTCGTCGCGGGTCGTGCAAGGAAAAAGCTCCGCAGCCGATAAAGTGGATGTGCTGGCCCGGAGGCTGCGGTTCGCAGTTGAGCAAGCCACTCGCGGTAGGGAAGTAGCTTGATCGGATAGCCGTACAAATTCATCCAGAGTACGAGCTCTTGCCATCGACGACCTTTGGGATTGATTAAGTGAATGACCCGCCATGCTTCTGAAGTATTGCGAGCGATTGTAACCATGCAGTCGGCGACATAATCGACCGTGCAGCAATCCAGCGACCAATCGAGGTCCGGAGCCGAGCCCATTTCGACGCATCCGCGTAGCATGGCCGAAAGCAGATCGTCAGAATTTGAAGCCCCCGTGTGGCCATCACCGGTAATGAGTGCGGGGCGAAAAATAGTGGCTGGCAAGCCACGCTCATTCGCACGGCGAACCAGCGATTCAGCTACGCACTTGCTTTGGGCATACCCCAGATGCAGCCTTGTTAGGTAGGGCAACATCTCGTCCTGCTCGGTTACCATGTCCAGGTGAGAAGACGTGTAACATGTAGCCATGGAAGAAACAAAGCGAAACGGCTTGAGCCTCCCGACACACGCCAGGCGTAGCAGTTCTCGGGTGCCAAAGACATTGATGTCACGCAGGCCCTCGTAAGGCAGAACCCAGTTCACGTTGGCGCCGCAATGATAAATTTCGTCTATCTCAAATGAGAGAAACGCATAGTCGCGTTCCGATAAGCCAGCCTGCGGCTGCCGCAAATCCCCTTCGACAACATGCAAACGCGATTCGAATTTGGGATCCCAAATTCCATATCTTTGTAGGTTCAAGCGGACCCGATCCATGGCCTCTGAACCTGAATCGCGAACCAAAATGTAGATACTAGCCAGTGTGTCGCGAAGAAGTGCGCGCAGTAAATAGCCTCCCAAGAAGCCGGTTGCCCCCGTTAGCAGAATCGAACCAGTAATGGACTCTTTAGGCGGATTCTGGCTCGGGAGAATGTCTGGAGGCAAGATGCTGTCCGTTAACATCCTCTCCAACGGCGAGGAATCTTCATTGAAAACAAACTGATCGAGCGGGTCCGCAGATGAAGAGGCCTGCAGGAACAATTCAAGAGCATCGATGCTTGGATAATGCAATAACAGCGAGTCAAGAACCGGGCGCTGCAATTTGGCGGAGATCCGGGTCGTTAATTGGATTGCGGCCAGCGAATCCAATCCATATCTCGCCAGAGGGACACTTCTATCGATGCTACTGGCGGAAACCTTTAGGCATTCCGCGACGACTTCGATCAACCAAAGTGCATTTGGACTGGCGTCCGGCTGCTGTGCACTTGTCATGAAAGGTTCGCCTGAATCAACTTGCCAGGCAAAGTAAGACCGGACCGCAGTTCCCAGGTGGCCAGGCAGGCGAGCTTTCCCAGCTTGATCGAATCACAACAAGCATGTCTCTGGGTCTTGCCGCTGGAGGTCTTTGGAATGCCTCCTCGGTTCAGCAGTGAGATAGCTTCGACCTGCAATTCATGTTGCTCCGAAACCGCTTGGCGAATGGACTCTATGATCTCAGCGAATTGCCCAAGAAGCTCACTACTGATTTCAGCATACTCGGTTGATCCTCGAAACTGTGATCGTCGACTGACTTCAGCAAGAATGACCAGTTGAGATCCATCATCAGAGTCCACGGACAATGCGGCTGTGCCCTGTACACGTATTTCGGCATGACATGACTCGACCGTTTTTTCAATGTCCTGTGGATAGTGTTTGCGACCACGAACGATAATCAGGTCCTTGATTCGTCCCGTTACATACAGTTCACCATGGCTCATAAATCCAAGGTCGCCAGTGCGAAGAAAGGGACCCCTGCCTGACTCCAGAAACGCTCGGAATGTATGCAGCGTTTCGTCTGGTAGATTCCAATAGCCTGCTGCGACGCTAGGGCCTTTGACCCATATCTCTCCTACCTCCTCTGCTTGCATCTCGATCCGTTTTTCCGGGTCGGCAATGACGATGTCCATGTCAAACTCTGGCGAACCACAATTGACTAGCTCAGATTGAATGCTTTGACTTTTATCAGCCCCGGGCAAAAAATGGGAATGATTCCCGGCGGTCGGCGGATGGTTTGGTTTGTCCGTTAGCGGCTTGCCGGAAACAAAAACTGTGGATTCTGCTAGCCCATAAACTGGGAACAGCGAGCTGCGGCGAAATCCACAATCCCGAAACGTATTTGCAAAATTCTCGAGGGTAGATCTACGGATCGGCTCCGCGCCGTTATATGCAATTCTCCAAGAACTAAGATCCAAGTCCCTGCGCTGCTCGGGTGTTGTACGCTGTACACAAAGATCGTACGCAAAATTGGGGCCGCCACTGTTGGTGCCTTGGAAATGCGAAATCGCTTCTAACCAACGCACGGGCTTTTGCAAAAACGAAACAGGCGACATCAAATACGCGGGGCAGTTGTTGAACAGCGGAAACAACACCCCGGAAAACAGCCCCATGTCGTGGTAGGTCGGTAGCCAAGAGACCAGGACATTCCGCGTTTGATGAAACGAGACATGCTGAATGTAGGCAAGGTTGTGGAGGATATTGGCATGGCTCACGGCGACTCCTTTGGGTGCAGCGGTCGAACCGGAAGTGTACTGAAGAAAGGCCAGCGTTTGGAGCTCGCAATTTTGCAAACTCCACCGCTCAATGGATTCGAGACCATAATGGTTAGTCGCCAAAAGCGGGCAATGCGTAAGTTCCGGTGAAGCCTGAAAGAGAGTCGAGTATTTCTCAATGAAGTCTTCATTGCAAAGAACGGCTCCAGCTCCTGATTCACTCAGAATCGCCTGCAGACGAGGCAAGCTTTGCTCGGGTCGGCTTGGCTGTGGCGGATAAGCCGGAACAGCAATTACTCCAGCGTAAAGGCAGCCAAAAAACGCAGAAATGAAATCCAATCCAGGCGGATATAGCAGCAACGCTCGCTCCCCTGGCTTGAGTACTCGATCAAGCATGACAGCGATCTCGCGGCTTTGTCGATCGAGTTGACTATACGTCAGCGAGTCGCTTTGTATTATTCCGTCGACTAGAAAGGTATACGCCAGATGATCTGGTTGTTGTTGCGCACGATGAACGAGCATGTGCACCAAAGAGTTGAATTCTTGCGTTTGCATAAACCAATTTTCCTTGCTCAACTTCAAGCCTGGTATCGATCCTGTAACTGCATGAAATATGCGTGCATCTTGTGCCGATTGGAATCGAGTTCCTCAAGAGTCCATGCGTCAGTGGCAACGGGCGGTTGTACGTAGATGTCCACACAGCCAGGGCGAAAATTGTAGCCCCAACCTGGGTGAATCTCGGCAGGTATCGAAAAGTACATTGGAACTATCGGTGCTGCCAAATTGGTCGCCAGATGAAAAGCGCCCTTGTTAAATGGGGCGATCTGTCCAATGCAGCCCTTATTTCCTTCTGGACTCAGAAAGACGGATTCGCCCGTCCGCTTCAGTACTCGCTCGGCCCGCTTGAAGATCTCAGTGCGTCGCAGGGGAAAACTCTGGGGCACGGTCCAAAACACGCCCGCCAGATAACCCAGTAAGCCCAGCGGCGGAAATTTCTTGCGCAAGTGGCCGGACAAGAAAAAGCGTGTATTTGGCAGCGCCATGGCGGTCAAAATGAAAACATCCAGTGTTGATGCATGGTTAGCAATGAAAACGGTCTGTTGCTTGCGCAGGTGCTCTGGGTTATGTACGACAAATTGTATGCTTCCAATCCGAAGAACGATTCGAGCTGTTGGAGCGATAATGTAGGTCGCGCAAAAATCGCGACATTGAAACAGGGTGCAAATGGAAACCCCCAGAGCCAAGAGCGAACCAATAGTCATTACACTAAAGCCCGCGACAAATTGCGCGACGACGCGACAACGACTGAGAAGGGTAAGCAACGCAGTGTTGGGTTCGGTCATGAAGCCCTCTTACAAACGATGGTCTGCATGGCCAGATTCAAGCGGCGTTCGAACAACAAAACTGGACTTATTGAGAGACTGAAAAAATGAAGAGATGTGCCAAATTGTTATTTGTTTTGTTTTTGTTAATCGTCTTCGTGGTGTGGTTTGGCTTGATGCCAAATCTTGCGAAAGCGCAAACGCAAACGCAAACGCTGAC